>JAEWBD010000183.1 GCA_023391315.1 Bacteroidota bacterium
CTGTATAATAAGCATAATATATTCCGTTGCGATAATACAGTTCAGGCGCCCAGAATGATGATGAAGCCCACGCCGGCGTTTGCGGAAATAGATACCCCGACTGCTTCCAGTGAATAAGATCGGTTGATTTAAAAAGAGGATAATGCGGCGCCCATTCAGATGATGTTCCAACAGCGTAATAGCTATTGCCAACACGGATAACAGAAGGATCTGCAAAGTCGCCGGGAATTACAGGCCGTATCGTATCACCGGTTATCCGCTGTTCAATAAAAGAAATGCCGGAATTATTTTTTTCGGTATGCATCGAAAAATAAACAAGCATCTGCATAATAAAACTTGCAAACAATACAGCAGCATTCATATAAAGTTCTTTGTATTAATTGTTCTTTTTAAAAATTGTAAATATGGTAACAGTCAGTACAAATATGGCACAAGCTGAAATAAACAAATATGGATATTTTACAGCAAGACTTTTATAATCGTTCCTGTAAACCGTTTCCTTCATTACAAACGGATCTGTATCCCTTCTCTGGTTGATGATAACGCCGTTGGCGCTTATAAACCCCGAATAGCCATTGTCTGAATTAACCGCCATATCCTTTCTTGTTTCCACAGCCCTTAACCTTGCCTTGTAAAAATGATTGCGCACAATATAAGTGTTATTAAACCATCCATCGTTGCTTATGTTGCATAAAAACTGCGCATCATTATTTACTGCAAACATGGCTGCTTTTGCGCCGGACGATTCATTACAAATGAGCATGCCGGCTTTACCGCAGGCTGTTGGCAAAGGAAGATTATGAGCATTGTTTGTATTTACAATAAACCCTTTACTTGAAAAAAAAGGTAGGCTTATATTGAACAATGGAGCCTCAATGAACGACAATAATGATTGCTTATCATACCGTCCGGCAACAGTACCATCCGGCCGAATGCAATAAGCGGAATTATTCACAATATTATCTTTTACCGCTGTATTAATTCCCAGTATGTGCGTAGCATTTGAAGGACCTGATATTTTCAATATTTCATTTACAAGATCATCGTCTTTCCTGTACGTCCATGGAATAGCAGATTCAGACCATAGTATAATACTGGGATATTGTGCAGCAGCTTCTTCATCAAGCTGAAGCAGGCGTTGAACAAGCACATCGCCATTTTTATCATCCCACTTAATATCAGGCAAAATATTTTCGTTGATTAAAGCAATTTCTACAGGATGTTTTTTATCAATATTTAAATTGAACTCTGAATATATCCAATAACCGCAAAGCATATAAGCAGCCATAATTGCAGCAGGTATAATTAACTGCAACCATTGTTTTTTGATAATAAAACCAGCAAACAAATAATTAGTAACGATTATTATGAAAGACAAAGCAGCATTGCCAAATAAGGCCGCCGGCTGAATGGCATACAAATTCCCAATCAGCGAACTGCCCGCATAAAAACCAAACCATGGAAAACCCTCTGCAATAAATGATAATAAAAATTCAAACAAACAAAAAACAGCGGCCATTATTATACTGTTAAGTAAAACATCCGCAATATTCCTTAATGGCCTCTGCAGCAGTGAGTAACAAAACAATAAGCAACCCCAGTAAAATGCAACAAATACTGTACATAGCAACATTACGCCTGTGCCATATAAAAAATTATAACCCGTAAACCGCTGTGCGCCGGCTATCATCCAGAAATAGGCAAAGCATGAAAAGGCTGCACCAAAAACCAATCCTGACCTGAAGCATTTTTTGGAAGATGCATTTATCACGCACATAAAGAGCGGCATAAAAGCAATCCATCCAGTATAAAAATTAACCCGGCATATTGAGATAAAAACAAGCAGTGAGGCAACAATAATTGCTGCAAAATCGTAAATACTTTGTTTGTTCATCAGCAGTAAATGTAATTGCGCAAAATAGCTTGTCCGGTAATAAATATGATATAGTCCTGCAAAAGAGCTGTTACCTCAGTGCCATCCTTTTAAAATATTTGTTGCATTTGTTTATAAAACAATAGCGGTTACGGGGTTGTGAATGTACTATTGAAAAACATTTGCAGTGATTACCATATCTGGCCCTGGAAGAAAAATATATATTATGCAATATGTTGACCGCTTTTCTAACAGGCAGCTAATCTTATGAATTAAATAATTCTCCACATAAATTTAAAAAGCATGAAAAAATGTACACTGCTCATCTTCCTGTGTGTTGCATTCAGCACATCATCTTTTGCTTTTATTTCGCAAGGCAACTGGCGATGGCGTAATAATAACGGTTCTCAATCTTCTGCCACGTGGAAGGCTGCTGAAAACCAGTCAATCACCATTAATTCAATTGACAGCATTCTGCGTTTGCGTATCCGGTTGCAAAACACCACCGGCGAAAACAAAAGTTTTAATGCCAACCTGCAGGTGGCTTCTTCGCCTAACGGCCCCTGGCGCTACCTCACCAATTTTGATAACAACAATCCATTTAAAATAACGCTGGCTAATACGATCGTCACCGATCTCGCTGCAACCACGCAACAATTGAGCAGCACCGGCAATACATTCATACCGGGAAAACTATTGGCCCGAACGAATGAGCTTAACCAGTCAATGGATAACAATACTGTAACGGAGTATGAATACAGTATTCAGCCTACAGAAAATATAACTGCAGGAACAACGTATTATTTTAGAATTCCTAACCTTGATTATCCGGTGGCACTGCCTTCAATAAAGGCTGCTGCAAACATCAATTCAAAAGCAAAATTATTAACCAATGGAAGCTTTGAAAAGAATATGCAAAACTGGCAATTTAAAAAGAACGCCGGTGTTGTTGCTTCGGCTTCTGTTATAGATTCTTTGTATAAAGACGGGCTTAAATCTTTACAGGTAAATGTCACCAGCCACGGCACTGCACCGGATGTAGGGTTACAGCACGATATGATGGCTTTCAAAAAAGACAGAGTATATATGGTACGCTTTTGGGCAAAAGCAAAAGCACGATCAGCGAAAATGACGTTGGTTATAAAAGGGCCACATAAACTGCTGCAATACGATTATAAGTTATATACAGGCTGGGAAGAATTTCAATTTGCATTTAAAGCAGCAGATACAAAGGCTGCACTTGGTTTTGTATTTTTATCAAATACAGAATATAATATTGATAAGGTTGAAATATTAGATGAAAACAATAATGAAATTGATGTGGCCATGAATTATATGTGGCAAAATAACCGGCCAGAAAATGAATATGCATGGCTGAGTGCAGACGGGCAAATATCTGAACCATTACCCGATGGAAGAACTGTGTGGACTTTCTCTGACGGATGGTATGGTTATAACGATACTACCACCAACTCAATGAGCACAAACCGGTTACTCCGCAATACGCTCGTATTGCAAACGGCAGATAAGCCAAATGGTATTTTGCACACGCTGATTGGCGGAACGGTTGAAGATCCCAAAGCCATTATGGAGCCGCCAAACCCCGTTGGCCATGATGACTTTTTCTGGCCAAGGGATATGATCGTGGAAAATGATTCGCTGAAAGTGCTGCTGCCGGATGTGGTACAACCTAATGAAGGCGATCCTTTAATGTATGGCAACCGCGAAGCCGTGGCTGTGTTTTCTTTGCCTGGCCTTACGCTGCACAGCATAGAATGGATGCCCTGGATCGGCACACTTCAGTATAATACTTTATGCAAAGCAGATGATGGATACACCTATGCGTATGCAGCCCGTGAAATAAACCAGTATGAATCGCATGCGGTTGTAGCAAGGTTTCCCACAGGCCAGTTTTCCGCAACAACGCCGTGGCAGTTTTTAACCGACACAGGCTGGAGTTACGATTATCAGAATAGTAAAGAAATTGCAGATGTGAATTTGTATTCAGTGGTGCGCATGGGGCCCAATCATTATGTAGCCTTATTCATGACGCCTTTAAGCAATAAGATAGAGGTGGAATATGCACAATCACCCATTGGGCCCTGGATAAACAGAAGTATTGTGGGGCAAATTGAAGAGCAGGCTGATATCATGAGCTATTTCGCATTGATTCACGAGGAAACGGAAAATAACGGCACCTATACTTTTTCTTATTGCAATATTGGTGATATCGGTCAAATGCTGGACGATAAAACTGTTTACTGGCCTACGTTTCAGCGTGCTAATTTAAAAAGCCTATCACCATTTACGGATGGTTCGCCTGTTGCAAAAATGGACATGTTTGATGCAAAGCCGGAAAACAATACAAAAGTGTTATTAAACTGGAAGATGGCAACAGAAACAGGCAATGACCATTTTATAATTCAACATAGCACCAATGGTAAAACGGGCTGGCGCAATGTGGCTACTGTAGAAAGCAGGGGCAATTCTTTAGAAGCGCAATCTTATAATACGTACGACTTACAGCCTGTTAACGGCAATAACTATTACCAGCTTATACAGGTAAATAAAGATGGCAGCAGTAAAATTTCTGATATAAAGGTTGTAACCCTGAACATTGAAACGCCCACTGTAAAAGTGTATCCCAACCCATCCAATGGCAATGCTTTTATTGCATTGAATAATTATAATGGCACACACATAACGACAGAAGTAACAGACATAAACGGAAGATTGATCTTATCGAAAAATATACAGGTTCAAAAGAATGGTAATTATGCCATTCCATTCGCAGGCAAACCAGCAGCAGGCATATATAACGTAGTTATCAAAGGCAATAACCTGAACGAAATAATTCGGTTGGTAATACAATAGTTATAGCTGACAATTTGATTTTAAAAGTCTTTCAGAAAAGATAACGGGCCGGCCTTTTGGCCAGCCCGTTAAAAACGGCATAGCTTTACATAAACATTATTATGCTGGACATTGTTATCGAAGCACGCAATGCGGCCATAAGCCCGTCAATGCAGGTAAAACGCATCTTGCCTTTCCGCCTGCGCCGCATGGTGGGCCCATTTATTTTCATGGATCATGCAGGGCCGGTTTTGCAGGCGCCTGAGCAAATATCTTCACTCGATGTATTGCCGCATCCGCATATAGGTTTATCAACTGTGAGTTATCTTTTTGGCGGGCAGGTTACGCACCGCGACAGCCTGGGCGTGGAACAGGTAATAAAACCCGGCGAAGTAAACTGGATGACGGCAGGCCGCGGCATTGCTCACTCAGAACGGTTTGAAGACCCCGCAACCCTTGCTGGTGGCCAGCTCGAAATGATACAAACCTGGGTAGCACTTCCGGAAAAGGATGAAGAATCGGCGCCGGCCTTTAATAATTATAAACCCGATACTTTACCAATTTATACCGGTAAAGGCATATGGATGCGGCTCATTGCCGGCAATGCCTATGGGTTGCGTAACGATGTGAAAACACACTCGCCGTTGTTTTATTTGCATGCAGTGATTGAAGCCAATACGAAATTTGCTTTACCAAAAGAACATGCTGAACGCGGCATTTATATTGCTCATGGCAGCATAGAAATCAACGGGCAAACATATAAGGCAGGCCAGATGCTTGTATTTACCAAAGGCACAGATCCTACCCTGCTTGCAAAAGAATATTCAACATTAATGCTGCTTGGCGGTGAACCGCTGGGAGAAAGATACATCTGGTGGAATTTTGTATCCTCAAGAAAAGAACGGATTGAACAGGCAAAAGAAGACTGGAAGCAGGGGCGCATCATATTGCCGCCAACAGATAACCATGAATTTATACCATTACCTGAAGATAAATCCAAACCTGCGGGTGGCGCACCCAAACCGGAGCCACTTTCGTAAGCGGCCAACAGTTCATGGTTAATTGGAAGCCTGCACCGATTATTTGAAGCACGTAATATTCCAATCAAAAAATAATTCAGATAACTTGCGGGCTTCAGAAATTAATTATAATGATATACAGGGTTATTGGTTTAATGAGCGGATCTTCCTTGGACGGGCTCGATATTGTTTTTACTGAACTGGAAGAAAACCGCGGCACATGGAGTTACAACATACTTGCAGCAGATTGTTATACATACAATGCGGAATGGAAAGAAAAACTTACCAATGCAAAAACAAGCAGCGCCTATAATTATTGTTTATTACATGCGGCTTATGGCAAATATCTTGCGGATTGTGTAAACGGGTTTATTGAGGAGCATAATTTGCATCACCGCGTTCAGTTAATCGCCTCGCATGGGCATACTGTTTTTCATGATCCTTTGAATGGCGTAACAACGCAATTGGGCTGTGGCGCAACACTGGCGGCTTTAACAGGCATTAATGTAGTAAGTGATTTAAGAATTATAGATGTGGCTTTGGGCGGGCAGGGTGCCCCTATCGTTCCCATGGGTGAAAAACTGTTGTTTCCTGATTATGATTTTTACCTCAATATTGGCGGAATTGCCAATCTTTCTTTTAAGCAGCAAAATAATTTCATTGCTTTTGATATATGCCCCGCCAACCGTGTATTAAACATGCTGGCGCAGGAAGCCGGTAAAGAATTTGATGAAGATGGGAACATGACTTCATCAGGCAACTTAAATACGGCGCTTTTCGAAAAACTGAACGCACTGAATTATTATCAGCAGCCCGCGCCTAAATCGCTCTCCAATAATTTTGGAACGGATACAATATTTCCGATCATTAAATCCTTCAATATAAATACGGCCGATGCATTATTTACTTATGCAGAACATATTGTTTACCAGTTGAAACAATCTGCTTCAGCATTAATTTTAAATGAGCCGGCGCAGCCTTATAAACTGCTTATTACCGGTGGTGGCGCTTTTAACAAATTTCTTATTCAAAAAATAAAGGAAAATTTAGCATCTTTAAGCATTGAAGCGATTGTTGCAGAAAATAATATTGTACAGTATAAGGAAGCTTTAATTATGGCATTGCTTGGCATATTAAGATGGCGCGAAGAAAATACGGTACTGGCTTCGGTTACAGGCGCATCAAGAAACAGCATAGGCGGCGCTGTTTGGATGGGGCAGGAAGCCTGATGCTGTAATAAAGCCAAACTTTACATCGTTAATACCTAAACGCATTATATGAAGTATTTGATTGTAGCAGTAAGTATGCTGGCCATGCTTTCCTGCAAGGAGAGATTTGATTCCAAAACCTATGCGGAAAATAAGATAAGCCTTGCCCAGCGTGAAAGTGAACATCCGGAACAATTCATTCATTTATCGTCGGATGATAAGCGGAATCTTTTTGGGAACACGGTAATTAAAGGAAAGCTTGTAAATATGGCTTCTGTTGCCGCTTATAAAAATACGCGCCTTAAAATGCTTTGTTATAAAAACGGCATTCGCGTAGAAGAGCATGAAGATGTTATTCCATCTATACTTAAGCCGGGTGCAACAAAAAATTTTAAAATACGCTACCGTTTGCCCAAAGGCACAGACAGCCTGGCTTTATCTGTTATGAGTGCAGACACTTTAAGCGATGCCATTGCTTCATCAAAAGAATGAAAAACTATCGCCGTTAAATAAACCTTTATCGCTAAGTTTTATATGCGGAATTACCAGCAATGCCATGAAGCTTAAAGTCATAAATGGTGCCGATAAATTCGAACCCATTGTCTTCGCCATTTTATCAATTTCAGTATAAGCGGCCGCAACTTTATAGCCATCATCTGCGCTCATTAAACCTGCAACCGGCAACGCAACTATTTTTTCATTACCTGCATTATCCACACAGCTTACACCGCCTTTTGCTTCAATAATTAAGTCAATTACCTTTGTTAATGATTTATCATCGCAGCCAACAGCAACAATATTATGGCTGTCGTGTGCAACGGAAGAAGCAATGGCTCCGCTTTTCAAACCCATATTTTTAATAAAAGCTTTTGCAACGGGCGCTTTGCTGTAGCGGTTAACCACAACTATTTTTAAAATATCATTTTCAACATCGCTTACCAGCTCGTTGTTTACCTGCATTGGTTTCATCAATAATTTATTGGTGATAAGCTGCCCGTCCAATGCTACTATCACAGGAATTTTATCATCAGTTAAACTAAATTCGCCCGCTGCAATTTTCAGATCGTTTTCACTTATTTTATCAATAGAAAAATTATTGATGGGTTTAACGGGAACCGACCGGAGTTTTGTATGCCCGCCTGCTGCAACCAGTTCGCCGTTAATATAAGTTTGAATTACATGAAATGATATAAGGTCTTTTACAAGAATAAAATCAGCCTCATCATCTTCATTCAATAAACCAACATCCAGTTTATAATGTTCAACAGGATTAATGCAGGCCGCCTGCAATACCTTAAAAGTATCAATACCTTTTGCAACGGCCCGTTCGCATAATTTATTAATATGCCCTTCTGCCAGGCTATCAGGATGTTTGTCATCGCTGCAAAACATTATATCGTTTGGATAATCATTCAGCAAATCAATTAATGCTTCAAAATTTTTAGCGGCACTGCCTTCGCGTATAATGATCTTCATCCCATATTTCAATTTATCCAGCGCTTCTTCTTTTGTAAAACATTCATGATCTGTTGATATACCGGCCTCAATATATTTTTTCGCATCTTCACCGCGTAAACCCGGCGCATGGCCGTCAACAGGTTTATTTAATTTTTTAGCAGCCGCAATCTTTTTCATCACTTCATCATCACCCGTTAATACACCGGGAAAGTTCATCATCTCGCTCAAATATTTTACTTCCGGCTTCTCCAATAGCATTTTCACTTCCTGGCTGTTTAATGCAGCACCGGCCGTTTCAAAAATGGTTGCAGGCACACAACTCGGCGCGCCAAAATTGAATTTAAAATTTACTTCTCTCCCATTGGCAATCATAAATTCAACACCTTTAATGCCGCATACATTGGCAATTTCATGCGGGTCGCTTACGGTGGCTACCGTACCATGCACCACTGCCAGCCTCGCAAACTCTGAAGGCACAAGCATGCTGCTTTCAACATGGACATGACTGTCAATAAAGCCCGGGATAATGTAAGGCAGCGTTTTATTTTCATTTCCATAAATTTCAACAGAAACAATCTTGCTGTCTTCAACAAATATTGCCGCTTCGTTTATGGTTTTACTTTTGATATTTACATAATTTCCTTTTACTGAAAAAGTATGGGGCATGTGATAAATTTATAACTGTAAAACTAAATTCAAATGTGGGTTTAAATATGATATATTTTTTTGAACAGGTTATGACGATTAATACAGATTTTTTTTCAATGCTTTTATTCATGGCATTGGCGGAATCATAAAATATTTTACAAAGCTTGTCCATTTTTTAAAATCGCATTTGTTATATAGTTATCAAACAAATTTTTATAACCTGTTCTTTTATGAAGAAGAACAAAAAATTTAATTTATGGATGAATACATGTTAATCTTCAGGCATGAAGATGGTAAAAAAGTAGCATCGCCTGAACAAATACAAATCTGGATGAAACAAACAATGGACTGGATTGGAAGCATCGCCGCCCAGAATAAATTTGTAGCCGGTAACGGGCTTATTTTTGATGATGCCAAAGTGGTGCATCATAATAATGTTGTAACCAACGGGCCCTTTGGCGATATTAAAGAAACACTGGGTGGTTATCTTATTGTAAAGGCGGAGTCAATTGAAGAAGCTGTTGAATTTGCAAAAGGTTCACCGGTTTTACAGGGTCCGGGCAATACTATGGAAGTAAGAAGAATAGCCAGGAATGATGGTATGCATTAACAATTTAAATTCACCAGTTCCGTAACAGGAAATGTTACGGAAGTTCTTATGGAAAGCCAGCAATTAATACCACATTTATTCAGAACAGAATTTGCAAAGATCACCGCTGTTTTATGTAAACTTTTCGGCATTGAACATATTGAAACGGCAGAAGACATTGCAAGCGAAACTTTTTTATCGGCGCTTGAAACCTGGACTTATAAAGGCATTCCCCCCAATCCCGTTGCCTGGCTTTATATGGTTGCTAAAAACAAGGCGAAGAATCATATCGCCCGCAATAAAATTTTTACCGGCAAAATTCAACCACAGTTAAAAAATAATATTGACGACATTGAAACAATTGAAATAGACCTGTCTGAAAAAAATATTACCGACAGCCAGTTGCAAATGATGTTTGCCATATGCCATCCTTCAATACCCGCTGAATCGCAGATAGGCCTGGCACTGCGCATACTTTGCGGCTTTGGAATAGAAGAAATTGCCAACGCATTTCTTAGTAATAAAGAAACCATCAGCAAAAGATTATTACGTGCCAAAGAAAAGCTGAAACAGGAAAATGTAATGATAGCTTTTCCATCACAGCAGGAAATATATAAGCGCTTACATAATGTGCTTCTCACTTTATACCTCTTATTTAATGAAGGATATTATTCTGAAAGCAAAAATATTGTGCTTCGCGAAGACCTTTGCCAGGAAGCAATGCGGTTAACTTATTTACTTGCGGATAATGAACAAACCAACCTGCCGCCTGTGAATGCGCTGCTGGCCTTAATGTGCCTGCAGGCATCGCGGTTTGCAGCCAGGAAGAATGAAAACGGTGAAATAGTTTTATACTACGACCAGGATGAAAGTTTATGGAACCGGGAACTTATAGCCAAGGGAATATATTACCTCCACAAAGCGTCAACAGGAGATACGATTTCAAAGTATCACATTGAAGCCAATATTGCATACTGGCATACGATTAAAGAAGATTCTGCGGAAAAATGGGATAACATCTTACAAATGTATAATCGCCTGCTGCAGCTTGAATATTCACCGGTTGCCGCATTAAACCGCACATACGCGCTTTCAAAAGTGCATGGAAAAGAAAGGGCCATTAAAGAGGCAGAAAAACTGCAGTTAACCGGCAATCAATATTATTACGCTTTGCTTGGAGAATTATATACAGGTATCGATAATACCAAGGCGAGATTAAATTTTGACAATGCCATTCAATTGGCTAAAACCCAGTCTGACAAACAAATTTTAATGAAGAAAGTTGATTTGCTTAATATGCATAATAATTCTTCATTAAGATAACCCGCAGTATTTTCATCAAAATTTTTGGAATGACCATACGGCAAAAAATAATGAAGATTTTGTACCCGCTTATTATGAAAAGGAATTCAAACAAGGTCATTTATTTTAATAAGCAACATGCTCAACCTGCCACATCCATCTATAACCTCCGTGTTGAATTAAATAATGGCAGAACGGAAAACCTTTCGTCTTTTAAGGGCAAAAAACTGATGATTGTAAATACTGCTTCAGATTGCGGATATACCAACCAATATAAGAACCTCGAAAAATTATACAAACAATACAATGTAACAATCATCGGCTTTCCGGCAAATGATTTTAATGAGCAGGAAAAAGGCAATGATGAAGCCATTGCTCAGTTCTGCAAAGTAAATTACGGCGTAACATTCCCCCTGGCTAAAAAGTCCGTCGTTATAAAAAAGCCAGGCCAAAATAAAATATTTGAATGGCTGAGTAATGAACATGAAAATGGCTGGCTGAATAAACCACCGGTTTGGAACTTCACCAAATATCTTATTAATGAAGAAGGCATGCTTACGCATTATTTTGAGCCGGGCATTGATCCGTTAAGCAAAGAAATTATCAATGCAATTCAATCGTAAATTGCATTATCTATTGATGAATTATAAAGGGATTGCATGAATGAAACATTAAATAGGCCGGTACGTGTGCTGGTGGCCAAAGTTGGGCTGGACGGCCACGACCGCGGTGCAAAAGTTATAGCAACAGCATTGCGGGATGCAGGCATGGAAGTTATTTATACGGGCCTGCGCCAAACGCCGGAAATGGTTGTAAACACTGCGTTGCAGGAAGATGTTGATGCAATAGGCATAAGCATTTTAAGCGGTGCACATATGACGGTTTTTCCAAAAATCATTAAGCTGATGAAAGAAAAAGAGATGAATGATGTACTGGTAACCGGCGGCGGCATTATTCCTGATGATGATATGAAGGCGCTGCATGAAATGGGCGTTGGCAAATTGTTTGCCCCGGGCGCCAACACACACGAAATAGCGGTTTATATTAAGGATTGGGTGAAAGAAAACAGAAGTTTTTAAATTATAGAAAATGAGTTATCAAACATTACAAACATCTTTAGATGATACTGTTTACACGATCATCATCAACCGGCCTGATAAACTGAATGCATTAAACAGGACGGTGATAGAAGAATTAAGTGTTGCTATTGACGAAGTATATAAAAACGATCAAATAAAATCAGCCATTATTACAGGCGCCGGCGAAAAGGCTTTTGTAGCCGGTGCTGATATAAGCGAGTTTCTTAAACTTGATGGCGCAGCCGGCGAAGCACTGGCAATAAAAGGGCAGCAAACGGTGTTTGATAAAATTGAAACCTGCCCCAAGCCGATTATTGCCGCCGTAAATGGTTTTGCATTGGGCGGCGGTTGCGAACTGGCATTGGCCTGTCATTTTATTATAGCAAGCAGTAATGCAAAGTTTGGCCAGCCCGAAGTAAACCTGGGGCTTATTCCCGGTTATGGTGGCACGCAAAGGCTTACACAACTGGTTGGCAAAAACCGGGCAATGCAGTTAATGATGACGGGCGAAATAATCTCTGCGGAAGAGGCACAGCAATATGGAATAGTAAATAAAATTGTTGCGCCTGCAGAGTTATTGAATGAAGTGAAAAAGATATCAGGTGTAATTAATACAAAAGCGCCGCTTGCTATTGCAAGGGTTATTGAATGCATTAATAACTTTGATCACACACAGCAGGCTTATGATTTTGAAATGAAAAAATTCGGAGAGTGCTTTGATACGGCTGACGCGAAAGAAGGAGCGGCCGCCTTTCTTGAAAAAAGAAAACCAGTTTTTTCCGGGAAATAAAGCCGAAACTTTGATGCCATGAAATACACCTGTACAAGGGAGTGACACAACCGTGATGCCATGAAATACTGCGGCCGGCTAAAAATATATAAATGAATAAATCAATGTTTTTTATTGCCATGACCTTCACCGCCCATGTTCATAATATCCCTGTCAAAAAGATAGAGGCCGCTTTTATCATCACCGATTAATTCAAGCTTATCATTACATTCCCTCGCAAGTCTTTCTTCTTCCAGCTGTTCATTTACATACCACTGCAGGAAATTATGAGTGGCATAATCTTTTTCCTTCAAACTCATATCCACCAGTTCATTTATGCTTTCACTCACCTTTACTTCATGTTTAAAAAGTTCTTCAAATGCTTTTTTTAAAGAAACAAAAGTTAAAGTGGGTTGTTCCAAAGCCGGCACTACGGCAAAACCGCCACGCTCATTTATATAAGTGATCAATTTAAGCATGTGCATACGCTCTTCGTCGCTGTGTTTAAAGAAAAACTGTGTTACGCCTTTCAGGCCCGGTTGTATATCGGCCCAGCTTGCCATGGCAAGATAAGCCTGCGAAGATTGCGCTTCCATAAGAACCTGCCTGTTTAAGGCCTCCTGCATTGATTGGGATAACATAATAATGGTTTGGTGTAAAGAATTTATTTATACAAGTGTAAACAAATTTAACCGTAAAATGCGCAAGGTGTTCCTATAAAAAATTGCCTGCGAAAAACCTGTGCCGGCATTTTGTCTTCTTTATTACTTTCGCTTCAAACTAAATAATATTCAGTACGCTTTATTGGTACCCTTATTCAAATCAAACACTATCGGCTGCCTGTATCACATATTCGCGCAAATGCCTTCGGGCAAACTACAAAAATCCGCGCTGGCAATTCTGCTTTGCTTTGCATTCTTATGTGGTAATACACAGCAGTCAAACTGGCTCGCAGGATTATGGAAAGAAAAAACAGATCCCAAACTCAATTCAAAAAATTTAATCATTGACAGTGTTAAAGGCAGTTCTTTTACAGGAATAACTATTTTTAAACAGAAAGGGCTGCCCGTGATCATTGATATAAAAGGCAGCTATACAACAAGCCGGTTTGTTTTTAAGGGCATAACTGTTCTTTCAGGTGAAACATCCCAAAAAGATTACACGCCGCAATGCCTTTCCTGCGTTACGGAAAATAATTTAACGATTAAGGAAGATAGTCTTTTGTTAACCAGCCGCATCATTGCATGCAATGACAGCTGCAATAGCGTAGATATTTATTACCGGCTGCTGTGTGAATTTGATGAAGCCACGCAATTATACCTTGTAAAAAATTTTGGTTCAGGCAGCAACATACAATCTTTCGTTCCCTGCAAGGAAACGCCTGAAGCATTGGAAGAAAAGAAGCGCCTGAAACAAATAGAAGACTCCACGACAAACCTTGTTTTAATTGCACAACTGCGAAAAAAGAGGCTGGAAGAAAGATTGGCATTTGAAGCTGATGAAAGAGAGAAGCTGAAACAGGATTCACTTAAATCTGTAGCATCATATAAGCAAAAATATGAAAAGGGAATTGCAGATTCTTTGCAGGCTATCGCAAAATTAAAAGAACAACGAAAGTTAGATTCTTTAAATGAAGCAGCAGCAAAAATTAAACGGCAACATATTGAAGATTCTATCGCTGCCGTGAAAAAGCGGCAACAGGAAATTGCAGATTCCCTTCAAATAATTGTAAAGCTAAAAGAACAACGAAAGTTAGATTCTTTGAATGAAATAACTGCTAAAATCAAACAGCAGCATATTGAGGATTCTATTGCTGCCGTGAAAAAGCGGCAACAGCAAATTGCAGATTCCCTTCAACTAATTGTAAAGCTAAAAGAACAACAAAAATTAAATGCGGTTAATGCACAGCTTTCAGAAAAAAGAAAAAAACAGATAGCAGATTCTTTGGAAAACATTGCAGCCATAAAGCAGCAACGCACCAAAGACTCCCTGAGTAAAGCGCTTGCTGCGAAAGAACAGCGGGCAATACTTGACTCTTTGGAAACAGCAAGGGGAAAGCCTTCAAGCATTAAAGACAAAGTGCTGGAAGAAAGGGGTAATGTATTGTTGGGCGCTTATCACATTACAACGCCCGATATTGTGGTTGACCTGTTTGATAACGGCGAAATTGATGGCGACAGAATATCTGTTTATCACAACAATAGGCCGGTAGTTAATAATGAACTTCTTTCTACAAAACCTATAACTTTTACTATTCATGCCGATGCATTAAACCGTCAGCATGAATTTATTTTGGTCGCCGATAACCTGGGAGACATATCACCAAACAGTGCCCTTATGCGTATTACAGTTGGCAAAGAAACATATAAGCTGTTTGTAAAAACAGATCTTTCCACCAATGCCAAAATCATCTTTTATTATGATGGCGATTAAGAAACTGTTGACAGATTATTTTGTTCACAGATTTAGCTTGTGCAATAAGCCTGTGTTTTGTAGTTACTGAAGGAGTCTGCCGGTTATTTTTCCTTTTCAGGCAATTGCTATTTTCTTCAATTGCTTTATCCAGCCATTACACAACAAAAGAATGATAAGCGCAACAACCGCAATAAATGCATCAACTAAAGACCACCAGAATGGTATATCACGTAACCGTTCCCAGCACAGTGCCATCACCAAGCTAAATGCAGCTGTAATAATGCCCCACTGCACCACCCATTGATTTTTTACAGGATCTTTTAACGGGCCAATGAAGGCAATTGCAATCATTAAATGCGCAAATGCAAGCCAGTCAAAACCATACCGCATAAAAGGATAATTTTTGGCTGTATCATTTATCCCACTATTTACGTAAGTCCACCAATTGCGAAGGAATGGTGGCAGCGCATCGGGATTTGACAGCAAGATTTTTAACTCCGCCTGCAACGGTATTGCAGAAATACCATTCAACAATAAACCGATAATGATAAAAACTACAGCAGTCCTAATTTTACGGCGAAGCCTGGTTTCATCGTTTTCTGTATTTGGCATTTGGGAAGAATTTAGTTGTATGAAGTTACAAAACTTGTATCATCATGTTATTGTCAATCCCTGCATCTGCTGCAACTGTGTACACTTTATAATTGTATTAGGTAAAATACAAAGTGAACCATAGTATTTCATTTTCAATAAAATCTTTGTGCTGCTTTTGTTTTTGTTTATGCTAAAAAATTATGTACCTGCATGGTTTGCTTCAAATGTTTAAACAAGTTCATCATAACAATATCAAATCCTTTATCTTCCGCCTAAAAAATAATATGACACGCTGGGGAATTTTAGGCTGTGGCCGCATAGCAAGAAAATTTGCATCAGACCTTAAGCTCGTTGAAGATGCAATGCTCATTGCCTGTGGCGCACGCAACGCTGCATCAGCAGATGCGTTTGCCAAAGAGTTCAATATAAAACATAAACATTACAGCTATGAAGCATTGGTAAAAGATGATGAGGTGGATGTGATATACATAGCCACACCACATAGCCATCACCATGAACACGCACTGTTGTGCATTAATAACGGTAAAGCCGTATTATGCGAAAAAGCATTTGCCCTTAATTATGCACAGGTAAAGGAAATGGTTGATGCAGCACGCGATAAAAAAGTTTTTTTAATGGAAGCTGTGTGGACAAAATTTTTGCCGCCATTTAATAAAGTGAAACAACTGATTGATGACGGCATGCTGGGCGATATAAAAAGCCTACTTGTAAATTTTGGCTTTAAAGCACCGCCGGATGCACCGCAACGTTTGCTTGATCCTTCATTGGGCGGCGGCACTATACTTGATATTGGTATTTATAATGTATTTACGGCTTTGTTCTTTTTAGGCAAGCCTGATATTATAACAGCAGAAGCAATATTAACGGCAGGAAACACCGATGAACAATGCGCTGTTACTTTTAAATATAATGATGGAAGGCTGGCGCAATTGTTTTCAACTTTTCTATCCGATTGTACAACGGAAGCAGACATTTGCGGAACCAACGGCCGCATACGCTTAACCTCCCGCTATTATACACCCTTTGCAACTATTGAATATTATCCCGGCAGGCTTGATACGAAACAAATTATTGATACAGGCAGGCCTGAAGAAGGCTTCGGCTATCAATACGAGGCAAGACATGTTGGTGAATGTTTGAAAAAAGGATTAACAGAAAGCCCCGTAATGACATTCGCAGATTCTTTATCGCTTATCGAAACATTGGATGCTATAAGAAAAAAAGCAGGCATTATTTACGCTGTTGATGAACAATTGTAATAAATTGTCGTTTTTTTAAAATAAAAATTTTTAAGCTTAAATAATTCTCTATGATGCATTCAAACAAACGAAAACTTAATTTCCTGCTATTTATTGCTGTATGTGTTTTTATAAGTGTTGCCGCAACCAAACCCGCTGCCAGCATTAAAAACAACACCAGCTTAAGCGATACAGGTTTATTTAAAAACCTTAAGGTTTTACCGAAAGATATAAGCAAAGAAGACCTCGAGAAAGTAATGCATGGCTTTAATAAAGCTTTGGGTGTACGGTGTAATTTTTGTCATTCACCAGGCGCCAATGGTAAAATGGATTTTTCCAGTGATGCAAAGTCTGAAAAAGACATTGCCCGTTATATGCTTAATATGACGCACGAAATAAACATGAAATATTTCAACCCGGAAAATTCTCAAAGGCCGGATACTATTTCTGTTGTAAAATGTGTAACCTGTCATCACGGTAACCCGCATCCTGGAGATGCAGTTTTGCCGGATGATGATCATGGTAATGCACCTCCTCCTCCGCCACCGCCACCTGCCGGCCATGACAGTAGCGGTAATACGCCGGATCATCAATAAATTTGCATTTATATAAATAAAACAATAAGGCTGCGATGTCGCAGCCTTATTGTTTTATAAGGAAGCATTCAGGTTTAAAAAACCTGTTTGCAGGTTTGATTTTTTCCCGTTTGCAATATTTAATAACCCGGGTTTTGCACCAGCTTATTATTTTGGGCAATTACCGGCTGAGGAATTGGATTTAAATACATTTTCATGTTAAATACATGAGGATGATTTAAAGGCACTACTTCATACTTCCAAACACCACTATTATCAGCAGGTGATGTATTGGTAATCTTCATTGCATGTTTATCCACATTCATTACCTGGTCTGCAATTTTCCACCTGATGATATCATAAAAGCGCTTGCCTTCAAAGCATAATTCAACTCTCCTTTCATGGTGAATAGCGCTACGCATTTCGTCCTTGCTCAGGCCGATTGCAAGAGGAGGAAGATTTGAACGTTGCCTTATTTTATTAATGGCATCATATACTGATTGGTCGGGGCCTGCAACCTCATTTTGAGCCTCTGCATAACCCAATAAAACTTCGGCGTAGCGGAAATAGATATAATTGGCGCCACTGGCCGGGCCGCCGCCAGGACGCACAAGCGGGTTCAGTTTTTTCTTAAAATAATAACCCGTATTTCCTACGTCATCACTTGCAAAATCAATCTGATTTTTAGAAGGATTTACTTCATTTATACGGGTATAAATGGTATCCTCTTTTGTCATCCAGTCCATTTTGTAAGGAGCGCCATCATAAACTATCCACTTATAAAACCGGCGTTCACGGTTTGTGTAAGGATGCTGGGGATCATAACCGGAAGTGGGATCAGTGATTGCTTTTCCATTTGCCATAAAAAACTGGTCAACCAATTCCTGGGTAGGATCATAATTACCCCACGTGTAGTAAGCGCCGTTAATCCAAACAGGGCCGCCGTATTGCTCGAAAGTGGAACCCATTGTGTTAGGAACATATTGCCTGTCCCAAATTACTTCAGAATTATATTCATTTGCTTCGAACCAAAGTGTTGAATCATCCGGGAACAATTCATAAGGAGCGCCGTTGCCATAATCATCTATAAATTTTTTAAAAGTAGCGGCAGCGGCAGCCCAACGTCCCTGATCTACATCGCCAAAACCTGCCACTTTATTTGGGTCGGGCCCTCCGGGCGCTGATGTTGAATTATAAGTTGGGCTGGCGGCATTCAGTTCAAGCCATCCTTTCAGCATTAAAGCGGCACCAAGGGTTGCTCTGCCCGCATTCGGATCTCCCTGGCTGTATTTTTTGGCAAGATACCCGTTATTAACTACCGTATCTAATGATGATGTGAGGAAGTTAAACGTTTCGGCATAAGTACTTCTTGCTTTAAATAAAGTGGTACTGTCATCGCGGGTTTGCGGTTCAGTAATAATGGGCACCCCCCCTAAATGAAGAAAAAGATTACTGTAATAAAAGGACCTGAGAAAACGAACTTCATCCAGTCTTTTATTGTACCAATCGTCGGAAAAATTATCCTTGTTTTCACCTATTTTCTGAATAAAGAGATTACACTTCCTGATGGTGTTATAAGCATCGGTCCAGTTAAACC
>JAEWBD010000184.1 GCA_023391315.1 Bacteroidota bacterium
GCATTCAGTTTACCTTCCTGGCAGCGCTGTACGCAGAATGAACATTTTTCCATTACCCCGCGTGACCGTACCGTAACATCAGGATTTAAAACCATGCGGGTTAAATCTTCATTCATTACATGCACCGCCGGATCTAGTTTACCAACACCGCTGAAGTTCTGATTATCGGGGAAGCTGTCAGCTCCGTTATAATCTGCCCAGTTAAACCTACGCACTTTATACGGACAGTTATTAGCGCAATATTTTGTACCGATACAACGGTTGTAAGCCATTTGGTTAATGCCCTCGCTGCTATGGTTAGTGGCACTTACCGGGCATACATTCTCGCAGGGCGCGTTATCGCAATGCTGGCACATTAAAGGCTGAAATACCACCTGCGGGTTTTCCATATCACCGCTGTAATAACGGTCAATGCGCAGCCAGTGCATATCGTGAAAGCGTTTTACTTCACTCTTGCCAACAATAGGAACATTATTTTCTATATGACAGGCTACCACGCAGGCACCGCAGCCAGTACAACTGTTCAGGTCAACGCTCATACCCCAGTGAATACCTGGCTTATCGTAATAAGGATAAATCGTACCCTGTTTTTCATATCCCTCTAATCCACCATAATGCCTGGTTTCGTATTCTCTGTCGTTTAAAATTTCTTCGGGGTCCTTCTTGAAGGCTGCAAGTGTAAGTTCTTTCATCACTTCAGTTCGGTTACCCATCGGCGTATTATAAATATTATGGGTCTGAATCTGCGCTATATCATACGTATCCCCCGTTTTTTCAACGGTTACGCCGGGCACTTCAAAACTAACGCTGGTGCCATTGAAAGAAGTAAGATAGAAAACATCTTTACCAACGCCTTCAGCAACTTTTCCCAATTTATCTGTACGCCCGTATCCAACCGCAATACCAACAGTATTAGGATGAACGCCGGGTACAATTAGTATTGGCAACGACACAGGGTCTTTTCCCTTTGCCGTAACTTTTATAACATCTTTCGCCGGATGAACCTCATAGGCATCAACATGGGCGTTATTATTTAAATCGATACCCAACAGGCTTTTGGCCATTGCCGGGGAAATAATCACATAGTTATCCCATGTTGCCCTTGTAACAGGGTCTGGCAATTCCTGCAGCCATGGGTTACCTGAACCTTCTCCGCAACCGATACCCACCTTTTTATAAAGAACAAGTTCAATATCTCCGCCTTTTGGTAGATTGCCGATTGCAGCAATAGCTGCTGCTACGCCGCCGCCATTATAACTTCCTGCGTTACCCGTAAGTGCTCTTATGGGTGCCGCCAAGGTATCGGCAATTGACGATACGATTGAAGTATTAACAGATGCATTATTAACAACACCAGCCTGCAATGCTTTATCAAAAGCAGTTTCGTTACCTAATTTTCCAAGCCAGTAATTCTTGAAATAAGTATGATAATCTGAAGCAGCACCAACCCATTTTAATAAAGTATCCTGCCACTGGCGGGTCTTAAATAAAGGATTAATCGTTGGCTGCATTAATGATACAAAACCGGATTTAGGTTCAGCATCACCCCAGCTTTCAAGATAATGATGATCCGGGATTACATATTTGCAAAGCTGCGTGGTTTCATCGTTTTTTGGGTTTAATGAAACGGCAACCTTTACTTTCTTTATGGCATTTGTAAAAGCCTTTGAATCGCTCCAGGTATAAGCAGGATTTGAGCTGATGATAACTACTGCTCCTACCTTTCCACCATTCATATCGTTTATAAGGCCTGCCAAATCTGAGTCAACGCCAGCTCTGCTCTTGTTTACAGATGACCAGTCAATCGTATTACCGCCAGCGCCAATTGCATTATTGATGGCGTTTACTACCTGCTGAATGTTAGGATCGTTGCTGCCGCAAACTACAAGGCCGGCGCCACGGTTAGCGCTTAAATCTTTCGCTGCTTTAGCTATACCGGCTTTCAATTTAGCATCGCTGATATTAGCGGCGCCTTCACCCGTTAAGGCATTCAATAGTGCTACAGCAATAGCACCTGTTTCGGAGGGCTTATGTATATAACGTTCATCCGCATTGGAACCGGTTATGCTTAAGATAGATTCAAACTGGTAGTGTTTGCTCATCGCAGGGTTCTGCTCATCAATCTTTCTTCCTTTCACATATTGCGGGGCAAACTCATCAGGGCTCAACCAGGTACCAAGAAAATCAGCACCAAGGCTTACAATCACTTTTGCTTTAGCAAAATTGTAAGAAGGTATGGCACGTTTACCATAGTTGGCTTCATTTGCAAGCAATAAACCTGTATAAGAATCTGCATCATATACCACATGCCTGCTGCCCGGGTATTTTGCCAGAAACTGACCTATCACTTCCAGGCCTGAAGGAGAATTGATGGTGCTGGTAAGCAACGCTACCTGTGCGCCGCCCAAACCAGCCAAAGCTGTTCCAACAGCCTGGTCAACATATTCAAGTGTAACTTCTTTGCCGTCAATTGTAGGGAATTTTAACCTTGCCGTATCATATAAACTCAAAACGGAAGCCTGCACTTTTGCAGAAGTACCTCCGTTTGTTAATGGCGACAGGTAATTACCTTCTATTTTTATTGGGCGGCCATCCCTTACCTTAGCTAAAACGCTGATGGCCTCTCCATCCTGTACATAAGTAGTGGCATAATAATTAGCAACGCCAGGTACAATATCTTCCGGCTTATTGGCAAAAGGAATAGCCTTCCGAACCGGCATTTCACAACTGGCAGCTATCATGGCCGCAGTAGTACTAAAACCGAGATATTTTAAGAAATCTCTTCTTTGAGTAGGCGCCTTGAATAATTTATCGGAAAGTTCAAAAGGCAATTCTTCACGAAATTCATTATCCGCTGCTTTTTTTGAAGCTTCACTATCATTCAGTTCACCAAAATTTTGCCAGTACTTTTTCTCCATAATATAATATTCGTAATCCTTATACTACCTTAATTAATAGTGACATTTTTGACATTCTGCACCACCAATATCTTTTACAGTTACACTGTCCATTTTATGATTCCTGATGTCTTCCTTATATTTTTCGTACATGCTGTAAAAGCCATTGCTTTCAAACTGAACTTTTGTGGTGCGGTGGCAGTTTATACACCAGCCCATACTTAACGGGGCAAACTGGAACATTTCATTGTAGCTGGTAACTTCACCATGGCAGGTTTGGCACTGAACCCTTCCTGCATTTACGTGTTGCGCATGACTGAAGAAAACATGATCGGGCAGGTTGTGTATGCGCACCCATTCAATCGGCTTGGCTTTACTGGGATCCCATGGCTTGCCAATTTCAAAGCCTGCATATTTATATAATTTCTGAATTTCTGCCGTACCATCCACTTCTTTTCCTTCTGCGTTATACAACTTTTCCCCTTTGTATTCATTAATGGCCATATGGCAGTTCATACAGATATTCACGGTAGGAATAGTTGCCTGCTTGCCCTGATAAACACCAATATGACAATACTGGCAGTTTATCTGGTTTACGCCCGGATGCACTTTATGAGAGAAGAATATTGGCTGATGCGGTTCATACTTTTGCTGGCGGCCAAGGCCCACGGCACCATCTGTAATCAGATACCCGCCTATAAGAAAAAGAATAAGTGTAAAAACAGTTATGTAAGCTTTATTTCTCCAGAAAGGAATAGGCTCTGTAGCAGGAACGCCTTCCTTATCATCTGCCATTTTTTTAAGGTTGGCATTTATATATAATAAGGTAAAGGCTACAATGGCAAGTATTAAGGTAAGAATGCCGTATAATAAAGTTTGGTCGCCGTTATCGGCAGCAGTTTGGGTTTCCCCCACAGGTGCTGTAGTAGCTGCGGCAGCTTTGGCAGCTTCAACTTTTACATAATCAAGAATGGCATCAATATCTTTCGTAGACAACTGCGGGAACGCGGTCATCGGCGTTTTGTTGTATTCATTGAAAAGGCTAACAGCATATTCATCACCGCTTTGAATAACCTTGGCGCTGTTATGCACCCAATCGTGAAGTTTTTCCCTGCTTGGCCAGCGATCTTCTACTCCGGCCAGTGCAGGCCCGGTTAGTTTTTTGGTTACGGAATGGCACGCAGCACAGTTAGCCGTAAACAAAGCCTTGCCATCCTGTGCAAACAAGGATGCTGAAAACAGAAAGCTTACAAATAATAATAAATATTTCTTCGGAGTAGTTATCGTAGTTAATTGCCTTAGTTTAAACATGTCACAAAAATCTGGTTGTTGCGATGTTGGGAAATTCTTCGACAGCGGCAAAAATATGACAGGATGCTGACAATTCACATCTGATTAAAAATTTTTTTTAACCATAACGAATATGTAAGTTAAGCGCTTTGAATATTTATCTTGCACCGCAATAAATGAATACAGGTAATAATATCAGGATAGCTCTTTTTGCTTCGGGCGCCGGAACCAATGCAGCCAACATCATCCAATATTTCTCCAACAAACCCCCGGTAACAATAGCTTTAATAGTTTGCAATAACCCAAAAGCCGGTGTTTTAAAAATAGCGGCAGACAACGATATCTCCTCTCTGTTAATAGAAAAAGAAAAATTTTTTCGCGGCGATGCTTATGTGCCTGAATTGCAAAATGCAGGTATAGATTTTATTGTGCTTGCAGGTTTTTTATGGAAGATACCTTCAACACTTATTAATGCTTACCGCGATAAGATTATTAATATCCACCCGGCGCTGCTTCCAAAATTTGGCGGCAAGGGTATGTATGGCAATTTTGTGCACGAGGCTGTGTTATCAGCCAAAGAAAAAGAGAGCGGTATTACTATTCATTTTGTAGATGAGTTTTACGATAACGGAAAAATTATTTTTCAGGCCACCTGCCCAGTTTATGAAAACGACACTGCCGAAACTTTAGCCAAACGCATTCACACGCTGGAATATGCTTCTTTTCCAAAAGTGATTGAAGAGTTGATTGAAAAAAAATTAAAATCAATTTAATATTAAAAAACTTGCCATTATGAATATCAGGCGCAACCTCAGTTTTGGAATTCTTGCCGGCTTGGCAACACTAACATTTATTGCCGGTTGCGGCAGCAGCCGGCGGGCGCAAACAACTTCCGCGGAGCTGTCAGGCTTAAAAGGCATGGAAAAAGTAAAACATGTTGTGGTTATTTACATGGAGAACCACAGCTTCGATAATTTGTATGGCGAATTTCCCGGCGCTAACGGCCACGCCAATGCTTCCGAAGAATCTGTTACGCAGTTAGACCGGGATGGCAAACCTTATCAGTACCTTCCTGCCATTCCGCGGTCAAGTGAATTTCCCACCAACATACCCAATGGCTTTTTCAATATAGATCAATACGTTCCTTCAGATAAAGAAACACCGGACGTTACACACCGCTATTACCAGGAACGCGCCCAGATTAACGGCGGCAAAATGAATTATTTCGCAGCTTACAACAGCACCTCAGGCATTGCGATGGGTTATTATAAAACTGAATTATTGCCTTTATATCCAATAGCCAAACAATACACGCTTTGCGACAACTTTTTTCACAGTGCTTTTGGCAGCTCATTTCTCAATCATCAATGGCTGATAGCAGCCGCCACACCTTATTTTCCCAATGCGCCGGAACATTTACGGGCAACGCTCGATAGCAATGGAAAAATGGAAAAAGATGGCCTGCTCACGCCCGATGGCTATGCCGTGAATACTATTTTTTCTGTAAACCAGCCGCATCCTGCCGGCGCAAAAGAAACCGATCTTCTTCCCAATCAAACAAATCCTACCATTGGCGACCGGCTTTCTGATAAAAATATTTCCTGGGCATGGTATTCCGGCGGCTGGGACGATGCTATGGCAGGCAAAGCAGACGGGTTATTTCAGTATCACCATCAGCCTTTTGTTTATTTCGCAAAATATGCTGACGGCACGGCTGCTAAAAAAGCGCATCTTAAAGATGAAAAAGAATTTTTGCAGGCTGCCAAAGACGGCACACTACCGGCTGTTTCTTTTGTAAAACCCCAGGGGGCAAATAATGAACATCCCGGTTATTCTAATATTATCAGGGGAGAAAAACATGCCCTTGAACTAATTAATGCTGTTCTGAACGGCCCTAACGGCAAAGATGCAGTTGTTATATTAACGTATGATGAGAACGGCGGCTTCTGGGACCATGTGGCGCCGCCTGTAATTGATAAATGGGGACCGGGCAGCCGCATTCCCGCCATCATCATTTCGCCTTTTGCCAAAAAAGGATATGTTGATCACACGGAATATGAAACGGTAAGCATTTTAACCTTTATTGAAAAACGCTGGAACCTGAAGCCACTAAACAGCAGGGATGCAAATGCTAACCCGCTGCAGGGTGCGTTTGATTTTGGAAACTGATGTTGAAGAAAAAATATTCAAGGGTAATCCTGGCATTCGCGCTTGTCGTAACAATGTGTGAAGGATTGCTGTCTTTCGGGCCAAAAAATCAAACACCTGAAGAAAAAATCGCCAACACAGTTTGCCAGGATATAGATGCTTTTTCCCAATACATAAGCGATACGCTGCAACCGGCAATTCTTTCCAGATCTTCTCAAAACTGGCAGGCTTATTTTCTTGAAGCCCGCAAACATTATAAAAAGATAGAATGGGCCGCAGAATATTTTACTTACGCCACGGCACGGCTTATTAATGGCGCGCCCAAAACAGAAGCTGAGCTTGCAGGGCAAACGATCACGCAACCATCCGGCCTGCAGGTAATGGAACAATATATATTCCCTTTACCAGATACTGCAGCCGCACCATTATTATTACAACAAACAGCAATCATACTCGAAAACCTGCAGTTGCTTAAAGCCTATTTTTCCAATATACCCATAGCTTCCTGGCAAATTTTTGATGCAGCCAAACTTGAAGTGTTCCGCATGGAAACGCTTGGCATCACCGGCTTCGACAATCCGCTTAGCCGCAACAGCATGGAAGAATGCGCTGTAAGCCTGGCAGCGTTGAAAAAAGTTTTGTCGCAGTATGTTTCACCAAACGATAATATTCAAAACCTGTTTCATAAAAGCATTGTTTTTCTATCAGCTAATAAAGACTTCAATAGTTTTAACAGGGCGGCATTTATTCGCAATTATGCTAATCCTTTAACTGCCGCTATAGAATCTTTAAGAAGAAAATTAAACCTGCAGGGCTATCAATATAACCGGTTATTACGCCAGGATATTTTTACATTGTTTGATTCCAATGCTTTTAATGCCGACGCTTATTCGCCATTCATTAACCAGGAAAATAAGGCCGCTAAAATAAAGTTGGGCGGGGCATTGTTTACAGAAACAGCCTTTTCAGGTAACAATAAAGTAAGCTGCGCTTCCTGTCATCATCCTGGAAATGCATTTGCAGAAAACATGATAAAACATGCAAACATCGGAGGTATCGGCAGCATTGACAGAAATACACCTTCTTTAATAAACGCGGCATTACAGCCACAGCAGTTTTATGATCAGCGTGCGGAGACGCTCGAAAGCCAGGTGGCAGATGTGATGCACAATCCAAAAGAAATGAATGGCGATCTTAATGCAGCCTTAAAAAATATTATTGCTTCAGCAAAATATGAAACAATGTTTACCCATGCCTTTCCTGAAAAGAAAAGCATTGATTCAGCATCTGTAACGGAGGCACTGGCAGCATACATACGCAGCCTCGTAAAACTCAACAGCCGTTTTGATGAATACATGCAGGGTAATGATGCTGCATTAACAAGCGAAGAAGTACAGGGATTTAA
>JAEWBD010000190.1 GCA_023391315.1 Bacteroidota bacterium
CTGTATAAGTTGTATCGGTTAAAGCCTTGCTAAGTTTTATGTCGCTTTGTTTTAACTGCCATAGAGCCCTGGCTGTATCAGAAGGCACAGTATAATCTTCACCTTTTCTAACTGCCACCACCTGGTCTTTATACTGCACATCAATAACACTGTATTTTTCAAAACCAACCTTGCTGAATACCTGTTTATAAAAAGCCATAAGCCTTGTAAGCTTTTCATCAATATTTTCCGCATTGCCGATTCTTATAACCTGGTCGCCAACCACAGGTATAATTTCATAAGTGCGCTGCGATGTAATATTTATCTGTGCTGTTTGCGCATTCATAAAACTATCAGCAGATATATGCAAGGCGATCTGTTTCACATCATCCAGCACAAGGCTGTCTGGTTTTGATAATATCTTTTTATCGGAAGGAAAAGATGTAAAAACAACCAACCTTGCCATTGCATTAGCATTTACCGGCAGGCGCATACCAGCACTGTCTATATAAAAAGAACTGCCGTTTGCTGTAAACACACGTGCCACAGGTTCTCGTTCTGTAATTTTCACATGCAGCGTTTGATGGTTATCGAAGAACAGCTCAGCATCTTTTGTCCATGCATTTTTTTCAAGCGCTGTCTCTGCTGCTTTTAAATCAATATCGTCCAAAGCTTTACCCGCACTAATGCCGCTGTTGCTAAGCACCTTAACCACATCGGCCTTTTTAATGAATATATTTTTTGTTGCCCCGTCAATACTGATTTCAATATTGCTGCAGGCCTTTGAATCTTTTGCTTTCATGGCAGCAACAAGCAGCACTACGCAGCATAAACCCAGCAGCGACCAGCTAATTGTTTTTATTTTCGTTTTTACACTCATTACTGCTTTATCTTTTAAACTCCCGAGGGTTTCTTCATCATTGCATTAAAATTTCTTTTACCGGCTGCACCAATGCATCAATATCTCCGGCGCCCAGCATTATTACCAGTTGCGGTTTATATAGCTTTACCCAATCCAGCATAGCATTTTTATCCAGCACCTGCTTTTGCGGCAACTGCATTTTATCCAATATTAACTGGCTGGTTACGCCTTCCATTGGCATTTCACGTGCCGGATAAATGGGCAGCAAAACCACTTCGTCAGCTATATCTAAACTTTGCGCGAATTCATCAGCAAAATCATTGGTACGGCTGAATAAATGCGGCTGAAAAATCACCGTCATCTTTTCTTCCGGATATAAACTGCGCACGCCCGTTAAGGCGGCTTTTACTTCAGCAGGGTGATGGCCGTAATCGTCAATTAAAATATGCCTGCTATTTTTTAAAACATATTCAAATCTCCTATGCACACCCTTGAAATTCTTCAGTGCTCTTTTTATCTTATCATCATCAATTTCTAAATATTTGCATACAGTTATTGCAGCAAGGCTGTTTTCTATATTGTGCAAGCCACCCATGTGCAATTTCACATCAAACAGCTTCCAGTCTTTGCTTATCACATTATATTTATATGTACCATTTTCCACTTTTATATCATCTGCATAAACATCAGCCTCTTTATTATCGTAGCAATAAGTATAATGTGTGGCCGCCGTTAAATCTCCGGCCCTGTTCAACCCATATTTTGAAATAAGGCAGCCATCTTTATGTATGCGTTTTGTAAATGCCACAAAAGCATTTTCCACTTCTTCAAGCGTTCCGTAAATATCAAGATGATCGGCATCCATGGCTGTTATCACAGCTATATCTGGCGACAGTTTTAAGAAGCTTCTATCGTATTCATCGGCTTCAATCACATCAACATTATTATTGCTGCTCCAGAAATTAGTTTGATAATTTGCCGCTATACCACCCAGAAAGGCATTGCAACCATAACCACTGTCACGAAGCATGTGTGCTATCATGGTGGTTACGGTTGTTTTGCCATGTGTTCCCCCTACGCATATATCGTAAGAATTTTCAGTTATCCACTGTAGCACATCGCTGCGCTTAACAACCGTATAATTATTTTCTTTATAGTAAACCAGTTCTTTATGTGTTGAAGGAATGGCCGGCGTGTAAACAACCACATCAGCATTTTTCGGAATCATATTTACATCTTCTTCAAAATGCACATCAATATCTTCTGCTTCCAGTTGCTGTGTGAGCGGAGTAACTGTTCTGTCGTAGCCTGTAACCGTTGCGCCTTTGGTTTTAAAATAACGGGCTAATGCACTCATGCCAATGCCGCCAATGCCTATAAAGTAAACGACAACATCGCCTCCATCTCCGCCAGTGGGCGGAACGTTTATAAATTGTTTTATTTTATGAGGTGCGTTCATTTACTACTTTTTGTCCGCCAATATTTTTAATATGGATGTTGCTATTTTTTCATCCGCATTTTTTATAGCGAAGGCCGCAATATTATTGGCCAATATTTCCTGCCTTGCCTGGTCTTTGGCAAGGTTGGTTATTTCATTAAACAACTTAGTTCTCACCATATCATCTTTTACCATCAATGCCGCATTCCTGTCAACCAGGTATTTTGCATTTACGGTTTGGTGATCTTCCGCCGCGTAGGGAAAGGGCACAAAAATCACCGGCTTTTTTGCTACACATAATTCTGCAACAGACATGGCTCCCGATCTTGATACAACAAGGTCTGCAGCCGCATAAGCCTTTTCCATTTCGTTTATAAAATCATTTGCCCACACATTATGTAATGCTTTGGCTTTTGACAGATACTTAGCGGCCGTTGTTTTACCCGTTTGCCATATTACCTGCAAGCCCAAAGGATTAAAATCTGTTATATGCCTGGCTATTACTTCATTAATACTTCTTGCACCGAGGCTTCCGCCAATAACCAGCACGGTTGGTTTTTTTCTTTCAAGACCGAAAAATGCCAGCGCTTCGGCTTTACTGATGCTGCTGCCTGCAATGCTTTTACGTACCGGGTTTCCGCTAATCTCAATTTTGTTTGCAGGGAAAAACCTGTCCATGCCTTCACATGCAACAAAAATTTTAGTGGCATGTTTGCCCAGCAGAATATTACTCTTACCCGCAAACGAATTGCTTTCATGAATAAAGGTTGGAATACCTTTTCCCTGTGCAGACTTCAATACGGGAAAGCTTGAATATCCACCCACGCCAATTACTGCATCCGGCTTAAAGCTTTTCAGGATATTTCTAACCTGTAAAAAACTTTTAATAAGCTTGAATGGCAGCCATATGTTTTTTATCAAAGAGCCTCTTTCAAAACCTGCTATGGTTAAACCTTTAATATTATAACCGGCCTGTGGCACTTTTTCCATTTCCATTTTTCCTTCAGCACCAACGAATAATATTTCCGCACCGGGTTGCAATTCTTTTATCGCATTGGCAATAGCTATTGCAGGAAAAATATGCCCGCCAGTACCACCACCGGCAATGATGAAACGCTTGCCACCACCATGCTCCAAAGGAGTGTTTTTATATCCCTCTATATTTCTGTCAGCACTCATTTATTCTGCTTCCTGTTTTGCTTTTATCTTTTGATCATCAACTTCTGCTATACTTACTTTTGGCTGCGGATTTAGCTCATCACCCGCAGGATTAATCTCTATATTTCTTGCTACGCTTAAAATAATTCCGATAGATGCGCAGGTGAATAAGAATGAACTTCCGCCCATACTTATTAATGGCAACGTAACACCCGTAACAGGTATTAGGTTTACGCCAACGGCCATGTTTGCAATGGCTTGTATTACCAACGTAAAACTCAATCCCAGCGCGAGAAAAGCACCGAATGCATAGGGGCATTTTCTAAATACTCTTATACACCTGAACAGGAAAACGAGATACAGGAATATGATGAATAACCCGCCCAGCAAACCATACTCTTCTATGATAATAGGATAAATGGAATCGTTATAAGCCTGCGGCAAATAATTACGCTGCCTGCTGTTGCCGGGGCCTAAACCAAATAACACACCGCCATTAGCTATTGCAATATTTTGCTGCTGCACCTGGTAAGGAATGTCTTCATCTTTCGCATAAATGAAATCCTGTGTGCGCTGTACCCATGTGCCAAACCGGCCCATTGAATTTAAGGAAGAGGCGATGGTTTTGTGGCTATTACTGTTGTTATTATTGTTGCCATCATAGGTGGACATGGCAATAGCAACAATTAATAAAACGGGGATGGCAGCTACAAATAAAACAAGCAGTATGTGCTTAATATTTACACGGCCAATAAACATCAGCAGTAACGATGTTAACCCGGTTAACATAGCGGTTGAAAGATTGGCAGGCATAATCAACACACAGATAATTCCAACCGGTATTATTAATGGCAAAAATCCTTTCTTAAAATCCTTAATATCATTTTGCTTACGGCTGAGCTGCCTGGACAAATACATAAACAACGCAAGCCTTGCCAAATCGCTCGTTTGAATAGTAAGGTTAATAACAGGCAGCCTTATCCAGCGGCTTGCATCATTCACTTCAACACCAAAGAATAAAGTATAAACAAGCAGCGGGATAGAGATAAGATATAACCATAACGCCACCCTTGAATAAATAATATAATTAACGCGGTGCATGAAAAATACAACCAATACGCCTATTATGATAAAGGCAAGCTGCTTGAATAAATACACAGACGTATTACCATCATAGTACTTATAAGCAAGCGAACCTGTTGCGCTGTAAACTGCCAATAAAGAAATAATGGCAAGCAGCACAACAACACTCCATATATATTTATCACCCCGTGCACGATGATGCAAATTATTGCCCCATTCGCGGCCCATGCCCATGAATGGCTGCATTGCATCTTCTATACTTTTAAATGTTTTATCTATCATACACGTTATCGTTTATCACCTTCTTATATTGAACCCGTTTATAAATTCTTTACCGCTTCCTTAAACTGCCTTCCCCTGTCTTCATAATTTTTAAATAGATCAAAGCTGGCGCAGGCAGGGCTTAACAACACCACATCACCTTTTTCCGCAAAGTGAAAAGAAGCATTAACAGCATCTTCCGCACTTGCCGTATCAATAATGGGTGAAACCAGGCCATCAAAGGCTTTATGGATTTTTGAATTATCAACTCCCATGCATACAATAGCTTTTACTTTTTCTTTCACCAGGTCTTCAATCAAACTATAGTCATTGCCTTTATCCTGGCCACCAAGAATCAGTATTACCGGTTTTTCCATGCTTTCGAGTGCATACCATGTGCTGTTTACATTCGTAGCTTTGCTGTCGTTTATAAACTCTACGCCACGCACGGTTGCCACGCTTTCCATACGGTGTTCCAGGCTTTGAAAATCTGTAACAGCCACGCGTATCTTCTCCTTTCGTATGTCCATTACCATTGCGGCTATGCATGACGCCATAGTGTTATATTGATTATGTTTTCCCTTAAGGGCAAAGTCGTATACGCTCCACGTGGTGCGCTCATCGTGCAGGCGCAGCGTCATATTATTTCCTTTAATATAGCCGCCTTCGTTTGGTTCATTGTTCATAGAAAAAGGTAGTAAGTTTGTGTGTAATGTTATTTGCTTCAGTTTATTGGTAATTACCTCATCATCTGCGTTATAAATAAAATAGTCGTTGCTTGTTGCGTTTAATATTATCCTGAATTTGCTGTTTATATAATTCTCAAATTTGTATTCATACCTGTCGAGATGATCTTCTGTTATGTTCAGCAACAGCGAAACATCTGCCCTGAAATCTTTTATATCATCTAATTGAAATGAACTTATTTCAGCCACATATAATGGTTTAGGATTTTCAGCCACCTGCCTGGCAAAAGAATAACCAATGTTGCCCACCAAGGCACAATCCAATCCTGCAGTTTTGCAGATATGATAAATTAATGATGTGGTTGTGCTCTTACCATTGCTGCCCGTGATGGCAATAATTTTTGCATCGCCTTTAAACCGGTAGGCCAGTTCTATTTCACTTATAACAGGAATTAATTTGGCGCGAATGGCCTTCACCATTTCATTCTTTTCAGGAATACCCGGACTCTTCACCACTTCATCCGCGCTCAATATTTTATCAACCGTATGGCCGCCTTCTTCAAATTCAATCCTGCCTTCGCTTAATTGGGTTTTATATTTTTCATTCAGGTACCCGGCATCGCTTAAAAACACATCATAACCTTGTTGTCTGCCCAGCAACGCTGCGCCAACACCGCTTTCGCCACCTCCTAAAATCACCAGCCTGTATGACATGTTTTAAATTTTGTTTACCTTTTTATTCAAATTATATAAGCGCTTATATAATATTTAATCCTGTCAATCACCTAATCCATCAAACGCCTGGTTCAGACAGCTATCGAACTTTCAACGTAATGATCGATGCCACCACCAGCAGTATGGTTATAATCCAAAACCGCACAGCAATTTTATTTTCATGAAACCCTTTCTTCTGGTAATGATGATGTAGCGGGCTCATTAAAAACACACGTCGGCCTTCTCCATATTTCTTTTTTGTGTATTTGAAATAAGCAACCTGTATCACCACGCTTAAATTTTCAATAAGGAAAACGCCGCAGAAAATAGGGATCAATAATTCCTTACGCACAATTATTGCCAGCGATGCAATAATGCCGCCTAATGCAAGGCTTCCGGTATCACCCATAAACACTTGTGCGGGATAAGCA
>JAEWBD010000199.1 GCA_023391315.1 Bacteroidota bacterium
ATTCAGGAATGGACTATCTGGAATGCATCTATTCCTAAGTTTCACTTTATATAAAACTTATTTTGCCTTACTTTGCCAGCAGAGTGTTTGATTATGAAAATAGCAATGAAACATTTATTTTTTTTCCTGGTTGCATGTTTTGTATTTGCTGCCGCAAAAGCAAATGATACCATTATTGTGCACAAAGACGCAAGAATTGAACTGCTGGCTGAAAAGCAGGCTGCCATTAATAAAGTAACATCTAAAATGACCGCCGATGGTTTGTTCAGGGGTTACCGGCTGCAGGTTTTAAACACACGAAGCCGCGATGATGCTTTTAAATTAAAAGCTACCTTACTTGAAAATTTTCCAGATCAGAAAGTATATGTTTTATACCAGTCGCCTTATTTTAAAGTGCGTATAGGTAATTTTGTACAACGAACAGATGCTGAAGATTTCCGCAAACAATTAAGCACCTATATATCCAACCCTGCTTATGTTGTTAACGATGTAATTGAATACATTCCACAGGCCGGCCAGTTTCAATAAAGCTGATTATGCTTCCTCAAAAAATAAAAGATTTAACCAAACAATATGCGCCGCAGATGCTCGACATAAGGCGCCACCTGCATGCGCATCCGGAACTGAGTTTCCAGGAATTTAAAACCAGTGAATATATCGGTGAGCAGTTAAAACAATGGAATATTCCTTTTGAAAAAATAGCAGGCACTGGTATTGTTGCGTTGCTCGAAGGTAAAAATCCTTCTTCAAGAATAATTGCATTAAGGGCTGATATTGATGCATTGCCGATTACGGAAGAAAATGATGTGCCTTATAAATCGAAGAACAATGGCGTAATGCATGCCTGCGGTCATGATGTGCACACCACCTGTTTGCTTGGCGCCACAAAAATTCTGAATGATTTGCGCGATGAATGGCAGGGCACCGTTAAACTTATTTTTCAGCCGGGCGAAGAAAAAAATCCCGGCGGCGCCAGCATTATGATTAAAGAAGGCGTACTGGAAAGTCCGAAGCCACAGGCCATTCTTGCCATGCATGTGCATCCGGGTTTGCCTATTGGCAAACTAAGTTTCCGGGGTGGTTTAATTATGGCAAGCGCCGATGAAATTTATATAACCATCAAAGGAAAAGGAGGGCACGCCGCATCACCGCATTTAACTGCCGATACTATTTTAATTGCATCACAGGTGGTGGTGAGTTTGCAGCAGATCGTAAGCCGTAATGCCAATCCGTTCACGCCATCCGTTTTATCAATCTGCAGTTTTAACGGTGGTTTTACCACCAATGTTATTCCTTCGGAAGTAAAGCTGATGGGCACTTTCAGAACTATGGATGAAACATGGCGTTATAAAGCGCATGAACTTATAAAAAAGCAGGTAAAAGAAATTGCAGCAGCTATGGGCGCTGAAGCAGATGTGCTGGTTGATGTAGGCTACCCCGCTGTTTACAGCAATGAGGTTATTACAGAAAAAGCAAGCAATCTTGCCAGAGAATATTTTGGTGCTGATAATATTGAAGAAACAGAGATACGCATGGGCGCTGAGGATTTTGGCTTTTATGCGCAAAAAATCCCTGCCTGTTTTTACAGGGTTGGCGTGCGCAATGAAGCCGAAGGTATTGTGCACAATGTGCACACACCAAAGTTTAATGTAGATGAAGAAGCATTGCAAAACGGCGCCGGTATAATGGCGTGGTTTGGCATGAATTTGCAGCCTTAATTCAATTAGCTTTGTTTTACGGTACAATTTTTATATGAATTATCTTAACTGGTAATATATGATAGGACGTCTTCTCAGCCACGTAGGGAAATATCTTTTAATGTTACGGGGCATGTTTACCCGGCCCGAAAACTTTAAAATGTACTGGAAGGAATTCATGCACCAGTCTGCTGAAATAGGCATAGGTTCTTTACCCATCGTGGCCATTATTTCGGTATTTCTTGGTGCTGTAACCACGGTGCAAACAGCCTACCAGCTGGTAAGCCCGTTAATTCCAAAAGCCACTATTTCCCAGATTACCCGAGATACAATTATACTTGAACTTTCACCCACATTGGTGTGTATTGTATTAGCAGGTGTTGTGGGCAGCAAGATTGCAAGCGAACTGGGTAACATGCGCGTAAGCGAGCAAATAGATGCACTGGAAATTATGGGTATTAATACACGCAATTACCTGGTTTTTCCAAAAGTGCTGGGAGCATTATTGGTTATCCCGGCATTAATTATTATTTCTATGACGCTGGCTATTTGGGGTGGCCGTGTTGGCGGCAGCCTCTCCGGTATTCTTTCGCCGGAAACCTATGATATAGGATTAAGGCAAAGCCTTAATCTTAAAAATATTCCTTTCGCTATGGCTAAGGCTTACACATTTGCCTTCATTATAAGTACCATTGGCGCTTATTATGGTTACTATGTAAAAGGCGGTTCTTTTGAAATTGGCCGGGCCAGTACCACAGCAGTAATTGTAAGCTGTATTTTAATTCTGCTTGCAGATTACCTGCTGGCTGCCCTGCTTCTTTAATGCAGCATCTGTTAAAGAGAATTTATAATCAATAACCCGTTTTGCAATGTTTCAATTGCCCTCATCAAAAAATTAATTTTGGAATTTTAATAATCAATCGTTTTATATTTGCAGCCAATGAAAAATCTTTCTTCAATGTGTTGTTGTATGTGTAACATATCTTTTCGGAGAAGGATTATGCTATTGTAATAACAAACAAACAGATTGATAATATAAAAGCCTTCTCTCAACAGGGAAGGCTTTTTCTTTTTGCAACAATTAATCAAAATGGAAAAACATAGTTATGACAGAAGAACAAATAGCCGACAGAATTAAGATTTATAAGCAGCTTGGCCTAAAGCTGTTTACCACTTCCTCTTTCCAAACACACAGCACCGTATTGCTGCATATATTAAGTAAAATCGATAATACCATACCGGTTTACTTTATTCATACGGGCTATCATTTCCCGGAAACTTTAAGTTATCGCGATGAGATTGCAAAGCTGTTTGGATTAAACCTCATTAATGTTTATTCTGCCACCGCCAAAATCAACCAGCGCGATGCCAATAACAGGCTTTTATTTGCCAGTGATCCTGATTTATGCTGTCACCTAAATAAAGTGGTTCCGCTTGAACCCGTTTTGGCGCAATACGATATTTGGATAAACGGCGTGCGTGCAGACCAGGGGGAAGTACGCAAGAATTTTAAAGTGGAGGAAAAAGCCAAACTGGGAACCATACGTTTTCATCCTATGCTCGACTGGACAAGCAAAATGATTTACGATTATTTGCGTGAACATAAAATACCCCATCACCCGCTTGAAGATAAGGGTTACTTCAGTATTGGCTGCGAACCGTGCACACGCAAGTGGGACCTTGACAGTATGGACGGAAGAAACGGCCGCTGGTTTGGACTTAAGAAAACCGAATGCGGCCTGAACACTGAACTCGTTGAAAAATAATTATCCTGATTTTTTTAAAGCCACCAACAATTATATTAAATGAATGTACTTATTACAGGCGGCGCCGGATATATAGGCACCGAACTGGTTTATACGCTTGGAGAATTGCCTGAAGTTGACAGCATAACTGTATATGATAATTTAAGCCGCGGCAATTATAATTTATTTATCGGCCACAGGGCCACATCGCCGAAAGTAAAATTTATACATGGTGAAATACTTGATTCGCGCAAGCTGCGCAGCACACTAAAAGGTATTGATGTCGTGTTTCATCTTGCTGCAAAAGTAACAACGCCGTTTGCCAATACCGACGGGCATATTTATGAACAAACCAATCATTGGGGCACCGCAGAACTTACTTATGCATTGGAAGAAAGTAATGTAAAAAAATTAATATTTTTAAGCAGCACCGGCGTTTATGGCAATACGACAGATCCTGTTTCAGAAGATTCTTTGCCACAGCCTGATAATTTTTATTCTATCTCAAAGCTTCGCGCAGAACGGCATATAAAACGTTTGGAAGGTAAAATAAAAACTATCATCATACGGCTTGGTAATGTTTACGGATACAGCAAGAGCATGCGCTTTGATGCTGTTATAAACCGGTTTATGTTTGACGCCCATTTTATAAAACGCATTACCATAAACGGTGTGGGCAGCCAGCACCGTTCCTTTATTCATATCAATAAAACAACCGATGTACTTGCCAGGTTGTTAAACACCGATATTCCGGCGGGCACTTATAATCTTTCAGATAAAACTTTAAGCATTCTTGATATTGTTGATGTGATGAGGAATGTGTATGAAGAGCTGGAATCTTTCTTTATTAACCAGAATTACACCGGTCCTAATCTCGAAGTGGAAAGACAATCGAAACTGCTTGAATATATTCCTTTGCCGGAGACGAACCTTGAAGATGAGCTGAAAGAATTCAGGACAAAATTTACTTTTTATCCCGGATAGATTTAGTTAGCTGAAGCAATAAATCCTTTATTGTAAGGCATTACGCTAAAAAGTGTAAAAACTTTGAGCTGTTATAATTTGATTGATAAATAACCAATATTTAAACAGCTTATAGTATTTTTCAATCGTCAAAAAAAAAATTTGCGATGGGAAAATATTGCCTGTTTTTAAGCTTGTTTGTAGTAGCAGCAACCACAATTGCATCTGCACAACTTAGTAATTCAGCACCAACTGTAAAAACACAAAATGGTATAGTAGAAGGCCTGGATGAATCAGGCATAAAAACATTTAAGGGCGTGCCTTTTGCTGCGCCACCTGTTGGTAAATTTCGCTGGCGCGAACCGCAGCCTGTACAAAACTGGACAGGTGTGCGTAAGGCGATAAAATTTGGCCCACGCGCTATGCAACTGCCACTGTTTGGCGATATGAATTTTCGTTCCGATGGCATGAGTGAAGATTGCCTTTATCTTAATATCTGGACACCTGCAAAAAATGGTGATGAAAAATTGCCTGTGCTGGTATATTTCTATGGCGGCGGCTTTTTGGCCGGCGATGGTTCAGAGCCACGCTATGCCGGTGAAAGCATGGCCCGTCATGGTATTGTAGCTATCACTGTAAATTACCGTTTGGGTGTATTTGGCTTTTTTGCACATGCCGAACTCACAAAAGAATCGCCGCACCATGCATCAGGTAATTATGGTTTATTAGACCAGGCCGCTGCATTGAAATGGGTACAGCAAAACATTGCCGTATTTGGCGGTGACCCTAAAAAAATAACAATTGCAGGAGAATCTGCCGGTTCATTTTCTGTAAGCGCTCAAATGGCTTCGCCTTTATCTAAAGATATCATTGCAGGCGCTATAGGCGAAAGCGGTTCATTATTAGACCTTGCAC
>JAEWBD010000364.1 GCA_023391315.1 Bacteroidota bacterium
GTAAATACCTTCGCCTGTAGCATTTTTGCCCACATTGGTTTGGCAGGCGCTTAAGAGCACAAGCTTTGTTGCCGGGTTGTTCAATGTTTGTAGCTCTGATAAATGAATCAAAGAATCCTGCATAAAAAGTACGGGCTCATTTTCTGTGGTATCAGCATAAGCATGGGAGAAAATGCTTACAACGGAATAGGAGGGAGCGTAAGAAAAAAAGTTATGGCGGCTTGCAGATGTATGGGTAAAAAGTTTGTCATTTTTATAAAAAGAGGCAGATATATTTAACGCGCTTGCAGCATTTTTTAAATCAACAACGCCGAGCGATTTATTAAAGGAAACAGGGGCGAAGCCGATAAAATTTCCTTTGGCAGGCGGGTTGTTGAATTGCTTCATTAAGAAGCAGGCAGAATACACGTAACCGAAACTATAATCGTTCAGCAAAAAATCTTTTCCTGAACTATTGATGCATAATGCATCAAACGGAATAGCTATATTTTCTGTACATATTATAATGCGGCCTTTGGGCAAATCCAATGGCTGAAATATTTTTTTATAAATTGAATTGGATAATAAAGCAAAAGTTTGATAATTATTATTCAGCGCTTTTTTATCAGAACAAAACTGCAGAAAATTGGTAAGATCATTCTTGTTAAACTCCTGTTGTGAAAGCTTGATAAAGCGGGTTTTATTTGCAGTTACTGCCAGTATATAAGTAACTGTATCAGCAAAAAAATAATGAACAAAACTTTGATTGTTCTCTGCAAGGTAAGATTGAAACGCTTCTAACGTTGGAACACTATCTGCATATTTATATTGATAATACACCGGGTATTTTTGTTCGAGCGATTTAATGAATTGTTCATAATCGTTTTTGATATTTAACAGCTGCAACTGTAAAGCCTGGTATTTTTTAGATGTGTCAGATAATGCTGACATTTTTTGCTGTAGTTCAATGATCCTTATTTCATAATCTTCCTGTTTGGTTGCATCGTTTTTTGAGAGATAAGAAGCTGCATTGAGTTCGTTTAATTTATCGTTGAGTAATACAGCACGGCTTTTTTCTATGAAATAAAAAGCTGCATCAGCATTGTTACCCAGGAAACTGGTTTTAATAGCATTTGAATAAAAATCTTTTGTATAACTTCTCCAATACAATTTGCTTTCATCGCCCGTTTGTTCTTTTCGCATTTTCGTTATGATAGTATCCATGACCAGGCATGTTTGCATACAGGCCTTTAATAAATTATTATCCTTTTTTGCTACAAAAGTTTTTAATAGTAATTCTATTTTATTATTAATGAGAACAATTATCGTTTCATTAATACCGGTTTTGTATAAATCTGATGACGTTGGATTTTTATTAAGGTTGGTAACCGGGGCATTTAAGTATGCAAAAGCTCTTTGGACATATTTAGATGCCGTAAAAAAATCATTTTGCTTTAGATAAAGTTCTGCAAGGTTTGTATTGGCTTTTGCGAGAAGTGCAGAATCATTTACTTTTTTTGCATAATTTATTGTTTGGAAATAGCAGAACTTTGCCTTTACATAATAATGTAAACTGTCTGTATAAAAGTTTCCAAAGTCGAGATAATCACGGGAAACCTGGTCAAGGTCTCCAGTTTTAATCCTTATGGCAATTGCTTTTTTAAATAGTGAATCGGCGGCTTTAAATTGTTGTTTTCTCTGAAAAATTATAGCCTTTATTTTTTGTGCCGATGCTAATTCATATAAAGCATTATTTTCTCCGGATATCTTTATTATTGTGTTTACATCAGTAAAAGCTTCTGTTAAGTTGTTTTCATAATAAAGTGATTGGGCTCTTTGTATTAATAGCTCTAAAAAATATGTAGAATCTCTTTTTTGTAAGGAAGTATATATACCCGATGTACTCTCATCTATTGCTTTTTGATAATCCCCGGCCTGGAAAAATATATAGGCTTTATATAATCTTGATTGTATGACATAATTTAAGGTGTTGGGAAAAATTTTTGCAGCCAAAATAGTGCTGTCGAAATACTTTATCGCTTTGTCAAATAATGAAAGCTGATAGTAGTATGCAGCTAAGTGATAATATGCTTTTATTGTGAGGTGTTTTGAACCTTTTTTATTGTTTGTTGCCGCTAGCGCTTCATTAGCCATCGCAATTCCAATGTCAAAGTTTTTATTGCAGTTAACTTCATAATAACCAATTTTTAAAAGTATAGCTGCATAAATGGAATCAGGTTGACATCTGCGGCTGTTAAAAAGATTTTTAAGCGCATAATAATCCGCTAATTTTTCCGCATCATTTAGCTTGGTACTTTTATCAATAACTGATATTTTATTTAAAAAATCTCCTTCGGCGCATTGAGCTTGCGTCTTTAATGTAAAAGAAAATATTACAATAATTAAAAAGCCAAAGCTCTTAAAAATAGGAATAACATTATAATACATAAGCTAAAGCTTATTGCTCTTTTACTTTGCTATGGAATGTATGAGGTGCTTTTCTTAGCTATCAGTAGTGGGAGGATTTTTTGGTTTATCTCCGCCACCGGTAGTTTTAGCCGCTATATAAACTACTGTAATAAGTATAGCTCCTTGTATAATAGTTTGAATAGTAGTTTGATCCATAATTTATATTTTGGGTGTTAGCTAATCAGATCAAAGGAAACACATCCTTAAAACTTCTTCAACCATTCTTCAGCAGTTTCTTTTTCGCTTTCGTTTTCATTTACCACTTTCTGCAGTAATATTTTGGCTGTTTCTTCATCACCAGCTTTATTTCTTTTTAATAAGGCTACGGCTTTTAAAAAATCTCCCGGGTTATAATAAAGGCCTTGCATATTGGCCAGTGCATCAAACTGCTCAATGGCTTTATCGTAATTATTTAATTGTATATAGGTTAAACCTGTGTATTTTTTGGCATCGCTGTTGGCAGAATCCTGTTTGGTAACACCTTCAAAATAACCTAATGCCTTAGTATAATCTTTATTCTTATAAGCTGCAATGCCAAGCTGCAGGCTGTCGTGTGAAGCATCCATCGTTTGGCTTAAATCTATATTATTAATGTATTGGGAAGCGAGTCTTTGGGGCGAGCTTTGCATTTCAAACAGGAACATAGATGCTACCACCAGCACACAGGCTGCTGCCGCGTTCATGATCCATTTGCTTAAGGTGGATTTTTTAGCGAAGGAAATAACAGGAGCGCTTTCATCTTCCGTTTTTAATACTTTCCATTCCTGTTGTTTTTTTGCCTGCAAATAT
>JAEWBD010000016.1 GCA_023391315.1 Bacteroidota bacterium
GCTCATGCATGTGCGCATGTTCGGGTACGCCGGCGCCTGCATCAATTTTCCAATACATGTACGTGTTGGTGCTGGTATGAATTGCCCTTCCCTTATAACCGGGAAAAACTTCTTTTTCGTTGAGCGAATCAATATCAATAAAAGCCATAATTCTTATTTGCTGTAAATATCCGAAGCATATCACATTGCAGAAGCAATTTTATTTTTCGCATTTTTATATTAACCGGGAAGTGTTAACCTATAAGAAGGACAGGCACCTGAAATTATAATCAGCGTAAAATGTACTTTGCTTGATTTTCTTAATTTAGCAGGATGGGCACAGCAGTAATTTCCAGGAATAACCGGAAAGCTAATACTTCAATTACTGACCTGTTGGGCAACAAACAGGCAACATCGTTATTTAATGTATACAGGCGGGAAGATTATTTATGCAGGTCGCATTCCACTTACAGCCGCCGCGATTATTATAAAATATCGCTTATAATTGGCAATGGCATTTTATACTACGCAGAAAAAGGTATAGAAATAAATAAGCCGGCATTATTATTTTCAAACCCGAATGTTCCATATTCCTGGGAAGCAAACTCAGAAGAGCAAAGCGGCTATTTCTGTTTGTTTAAAGAAGATTTTATACGGCATGAAGAACTGGCCCAGGTACCCATGTTTAAAATTGGCGGTAAGCCAATATTTTTTATTGATGAATTGCAGCAAAAATTTATAACCGGCCTTTTTGAAAAAATGCTCGCTGAAATAGAAGGCGATTATGCTTTCAAGCATGACCTGCTGCGCAATTATGTGCATTTACTTATTCATGAAGCTATGAAAATGCACCCTGCAGATAATTATTTTAAGCATAGCAATGCCGCTGAGCGCATTACTTCCTTATTTATAGAATTGCTCGAAAGGCAATTCCCCATTGATTCTCCCACTCATCATTTTAAACTTAAAACAGCCAATGACTTTGCCACGCGGTTATCGGTTCATGTAAACCATTTAAACCGGGCAGTAAAAGAAGTTACCGGCAAAACCACCACGGCGCATATAAGCGAACGCATTATTACCGAAGCCAAAGCCTTGCTGCGGCATACAGATTGGAATATTGCCGAAATCGCTTACAGCCTTGGCTTTGATTATCCCGCTTACTTTAATAACTTCTTTAAAAAGCAAACCAATACAAACCCCAAAGCATACAGGCAATCGCTGATTGACTGATTTATTTTTTTTATCAGGCTGATTAGCCTTTAAAGATGAGCCAGTCGCGGCAATTGTTTGAATTTCTTAAGTTTTGGTTTGAATGCTGCAATCCTTCGGGTACTGTACTTGTTTAATTTTGCACCATTAAAATATTAACTATGAAATACAGGCAATTATCAAACACCGGAGAAAAACTTTCTGCCATTGGTTTAGGATGCATGGGCATGAGCTTTGCCTACGGCCCAAGGAACGATGAGGAAAGCATTAAGGTATTGGAAAGAGCGCTGGAACTGGGCATTAATTTCTGGGATACAGCCGATATGTATGGCCAGGGACATAATGAAGAACTTATTTCCAAAGTGCTTGCCCCAAACCGCGACAAAATTTTTATAGCCACCAAATTTGGTTTTCGCGTAAAAGAAAATGCAAACGGGCTTGCCGGCTCGCCCGGCACTTATTTCGATGGCCGCCCGGAATATGTAAAGGAAGCTGTTGAAAAAAGTTTAAAGCGTTTAAAAATTGATACGATCGATTTGTATTATGCACACCGCATCGATCCAAATGTTCCTGTTGAAGATATGGTGGGCGCCATGGCCGATCTGGTAAAGGAAGGCAAAGTGCGCTATCTCGGTTTATCAGAAGCCTCGGCAGCATCCATTCGCAAAGCGCATAAAGTGCATCCGATTGCCGCATTACAGAGCGAATATTCTTTACTCACAAGAGATATTGAAGGAGAAATATTAAACACCATTCGTGAACTTGGAATAACGCTCGTGCCTTATTCTCCGCTGGCAAGGGGATTGGTTACGGCAACCGTTACCGATAAAGCAAAACTGGCCGCGGACGATTTTCGCAGAACTTTGCCGCGTTTTGATGATGCGCATTGGCAAAACAATCAACAACTGGTGGATGAGTTTGCGGAGATAGCCAAAGCAAAGAGCTGCACGCCATCTCAACTGGCTTTGGCCTGGGTTTTGGCACAGGGTGAAGATATTATACCGATTCCCGGAACGAAGCGCATCAAATATCTTGAAGAGAATGCCGGCGCTGTTGATGTAACCTTAACAGTAGATGATCTTGATGCAATAAAAACCGTTTTAGAAAAACATCCCGATACAGGCGCCCGTTACAGCGAAGGCGCCATGAAACTGGTGAACCATTAAAATTAAAACAGGCCGGTTTGAATAACCGGCCGCGTTTATAACTATTTTATTATGCAAACCATATTTATAACCGGCGCAACAGATGGCATTGGAAAGTTTGCTGCGATTGACCTGGCTGCAAAAAATAAAGAAGCAACAGTTATTATTCATGGCAGAAATAAAACCAAGGTTAATGAAGTTATTGCAGCAATAAAACGGGATAGTGATAACGAACATATTGAAGGCTATGTTGCAGATTTTTCTTCATTGAATGAAGTAAGGCAACTGGCTGATGATGTTTTGTCAAAGCACAGTTCTATCAATATTCTTATCAATAATGCAGGCGCAGGTTTTGCAGCGCCGAGATATGGTAAAGATGGTTTTGAAACAAGGTTCACGGTAAATTATCTTGCTCCATTTCTGTTAACAAACCTGTTGCTGCCAGCCATTAAAAAAGCAGCGCCCTCACGCATTGTAAATGTGAGTTCTGCCGGACAGTCGGCTATTAATTTTGATGATGTAATGCTGGAAAAGGACTTTGATGGCGTTACGGCTTATACGCAAAGCAAACATGCATTAATTATGTTCACTTTTGACCTTGCGGAGCAGTTAAAAAATAATAATGTAACAGTAAATGCGTTACATCCCGGAACTTACCTCGACACCAATATGGTAAACGAAGCAGGCATTAAACCGCTTGGCACAGCACAAAGCGGCGCCGATGCTGAAGTATATCTTGCCACTTCTGAAGACTTAAAAAATGTGACCGGTAAATATTTTAACGTGAAGAAAGAAGCAAAAGCGCATACGCAGGCATATGATGCTGAGGCAAGGAGAAAGCTGAAAGAGCTAACACTAAAGCTTACCGGCCTTAGTTAAGAGATAACTTTTGGAAAGTTTAAACTTTCCAAAAGTTGTTTAAAAGTTATTTGCGTTTGTCAATCTCCGCACAAATAGAATTGAATATTTCATCAATACCGCCTTCGCCTTTTAAATGCACCACTTTGCTGAACTGGTTATAATAATCGGCAACAGCCCTGGTTTTCGTTTCATATTCTTCAATGCGGCTGCGGATAACGGTTTCATTTGTATCATCAGAACGGCCGCTGCTCTCTCCGCGTTTAAGTAAACGTTTTACCAGTTCTTCTTCCGAAACATCTAAAGCCAGCATTACAGCTATGGATGTTTTCTTAAGCTGGAGTAATTTATCCAGCGCTTCTGCCTGTGTGGCCGTGCGGGGAAATCCATCAAATAAAAAGCCCGGAACATCAGGATGTGTTTCCAGCGCGGTGCTTATCATTCCAATTACCACTTCATCAGGCACCAACTGGCCTTTATCAATAAAATTTTTTGCTTCAAGGCCAAGCGGCGTTTGCTGTGCAATTTCGCTGCGCAGCAAATCTCCCGTTGAAAGATGTTTTAATCCGTATTTCTCAATCAGCTTTGTACTCTGCGTGCCTTTGCCGCTGCCCGGAGGGCCAAATAAAATTATATTAAACATTTGCTTGCTAAGGTAAGTGGCAAATATAAAGGCTTGTGATTAAAAATCAGCACCTGCCGTTGCAAAAGCCTTCTGTACAATTAATCAGCAGGACTGACAGTTAATAATGAGCTGCATGATATTTGCGTTGATTTTCATTAGCTGATATTTATAATATCTTGTACAAACAATTCAAAAATCATTATGAATAATAATACAAATAATCCCGACTATTCACATACAGATACCCATAAAATTGTGGTGAGTAATGATGAATGGAAGAAAAGATTGTCTCCTGAAATATATCGTGTTGCAAGGGAGAAAGGCACCGAAAAGCCGTGGAGCAGCGAATATGAACTTTCAAAAAAAACCGGAACATATTACTGCGCTGTTTGCGGTAATGCTTTATTTGAAAGCGATACAAAATTTGAAAGTGGTTGTGGCTGGCCAAGCTTCTATAAACCCATCTCAAAAGGCTCTATTATATATGCACCTGATAACAGTTATGGCATGCAGCGCACAGAAGTAATGTGCGGCAGGTGCGGCTCCCATTTAGGCCATGTGTTTGATGATGGGCCGGCGCCAACAGGATTGCGTTATTGCATAAACGGCGTTGTGCTGGATTTTGAAAAGGCCAAAGCCGCCGAAGCAAACTTTGACCTTATGCAGCAGGAAAAACAGGGCGATAAAAAATAGTTCCTATAAATCATCATATTTATAAACAGCATCCATTTCTGCACCGGGCTGCATATCAAACAGCGTTTTAATAATGCCGTCTTTCAATCCATATACCCAGCCATGCAATACGGGCCGGTTGTCATATTTCCATGCCCGCTGAATGATAGATGTTTTAGCAAGCTTCATCACCTGTTCTTTTACATTCAGCTCCACAAGCCTGTCTGTGCGGGCTTCTTCATCTTTTATGCTTTCAAGTTCATCGCGGTATAAACGGTAAACATCTTTAATATTCCTGAGCCACATATTCAGCACCAAATCGTAATTGTGATTGCTCATGGCAGCTTTAACGCCGCCACAACCATAATGACCACAAACAATTACATGGTTTACTTTAAGATGGTTTACTGCATAATCCAATACGCTCAGCAGGTTTACATCGGTATGGATAACGAGGTTGGAGATATTGCGATGCACAAAAATTTCGCCGGGTTGCGTACCGGTAATTTTATCAGCAGGCACGCGGCTGTCGCTGCAGCCTATCCATAAAAACTCAGGGGTTTGCAACTTTGAAAGGCGGTAAAAATAATCCGGGTCTTCTTCTACCATCTCATGCGCCCAGCCTTTATTTTCCAGTAATAGCTTTTCGTAAGGTGTCATTTTATATTATTTTAATTTAATTGATTGTTTAATTGGCTTTTCAATTTTGCGTGTCTTGTTTTAACCGGACTTTTTTTAACAGATGTCTTAATATTTTTAAGAGGTGCATGTTGTAAGAAGTCATTTATTACTTCTATCACATCTTTATCAATAAAATCGGCTCTTGAAATATCAATCAAAACCGACGAGTTCTCCGGCACTTGTTCCAGCTTGTTTTTAAGCAGGGGCTTATTCAGGAAAGATACATCTTTTCTCAAACGAAACAGGTATTTACTGTCATCATGCACAACAAAGAAAGATGTTTTAAAATTGCTGCGCAACACAAAGAACAGGCCTACGCCAATACCTATTACTATTCCTATTAAAAGATCCGTGAAAATGATAGCAGTAATGGTAACCACAAAAGGTACAAACTGATCAAAACCGCCACGGTACATTTCTTTAAACAAAGAAGGCTTTGCCAGTTTATAGCCGGTATAAATAAGCACGGCTGCCAAAGCAGACAATGGAATAAGATTTATTAAGAAAGGAATTAAAGCCACTGCAAGCAGCAGCATAATCCCATGCATAATAGTGGATGCTTTTGTTCTGCCCCCGCCATTTATATTGGCCGATGTTCTTACCACAACAGATGTTACAGGCAAACCACCAATTAAGCCACTTACCAGGTTGCCTATGCCCTGCGCTTTTAATTCCCTGTCTTTTGGCGTTACACGTTTATAAGGATCAAGTTCATCGGAAGCTTCTATATTCAGCATGGTTTCAAGACTTGCAACAATGGCAATGGTAATGCCGGTTATCCATATTTCAGGCATGCCCAAATATTTAAAATCAGGTAGCATAAAGAATGAAAAGAATTCGCCTATACCATCAGCTGAAGGAATATTTACTAACTGGTTTTCGCGTAATTGTAATGAACTGCCGTTTGATAAAAACATATTCATAAGCACGCCGGCAATTACCACAACAAGCGGCGCAGGAATAAGCTTGAAAAATTTTCCCTTTTTCACCAATACTTTGTCCCAAAATATCTGTATGCCTAATGCAGCAACGCCAATAATTATTGCCAGCGGCGTAATTTTTGAAAGGGCACGCCATATTCCGCTGAAGGTATTTTCTGAATCCTGCTGGGCGAAAGCATAATCGCCTTCAAAATCTGCATCATAACCAAACAAATGTGGAATTTGTTTTAAGATAAGAATAATGCCTATGGCAGAAAGCATTCCTTTAATAACGTTTGTGGGAATATAATCGCCAAATACGCCGGCTTTTATGTAGCCTAAAATAACCTGTATAATACCTGCAATGATTACTGAAAGCAGGAAGGCTTCAAACGCAGGAACCTTTAAAATACCCGCTGCAACAATAGCCGTTAAGCCTGCAGCCGGGCCGCTAACGCTTAATTGCGAGCCACTAAGGCTTCCTACAACAATACCACCAACAATACCTGCAATTAATCCTGAAAACAAGGGCGCCCCTGAACCCAGGGCAATGCCTAAACATAATGGCAATGCCACTAAAAACACAACAACAGATGCTGAAAAATCAGCACCAAAATTTTTGAAAATATTTTTCATTTTTCTTGATTTAGTATAAATGATAACAATACACGGCAATGGCGCCGGCAGCAACAATCGTTATGATGCTTTATACTAAATATTGGGAGGCGGTGTGGGTACTTCTGCAATATGCAGCTTAACCAAGGCTGAGCGGGAATAAATACTAAGGTTGTTGGTAGCAGCAAGCTCTTTTGCGGTTATGTTTAAAACAGGAAAGAAATGATGCGCTTCTTTTTCACCACTAATCCTTTTACCGTAATCTGAGCTATGTGTAAGTTCTTCCGTAATCTGGTTATTAAAAAGCATAGCGCCAATCTGGCGTAAGGGTATAACCTGCGTGCAAAGCACGACCAAACATATAACCGCTATGATTTTTCTAACCTTCATTTGGAGCTGCAAATAAAAAACACAATGAGAAAACAACCAAAAAACTGCGCGAAACTTAACAATAAAACACAATACTGCTAAATGCTTAACCCGCCGCATATACTTATAACTTCCCCGGTTATATAAGCGCTCATATCGCTGGCAAGAAAAAGGGCGAGGTTAGCCACTTCATCGGCCTTGCCAAACCTTCCGAGCGGAATATCTTTCAGAAAATTATCAGCAGCAGTACCTTCCTTTAAATAATGTGTCATATCTGTTTCTATAAAACCTGGTGCAATAGCATTACAGCGAACATTGCGGCTGCCAAGTTCGAGCGCTATAGATTTTGTAAACCCAATAATACCGGCTTTTGAAGCTGCATAGCTTGCCTGCCCTGCATTACCGCGGATACCAATAATGGAACTCATATTTATAATGTTGCCCGACCTTGCTTTTATCATCGGGCGGATAACCTGTTTGGTCATATTATAAACGCTGTTGAGGTTCACATTGATTACATCATTCCATTGGTCCGGCGCAAGGCGCAACAGTAAATTATCTTTAGAGATACCCGCATTATTTATGCATACATCAATCCTTCCAAAATCTTTCAATACATCATTCACCAAAGTTTCGCATTGTGCAAAATCGGCTGCATTGCTTTTATAAGCTTTCACTTTTATACCGTCTTTACTTAATTCATTTTCCAGGACAGCAGCTCTTTCAGCACTGCTGTCGCTTATATATGTAAAGGCAACCTGGGCGCCGTTTTCAGCTAATTTTTTTACAATGGCTGCGCCAATTCCACGGGCAGCGCCGGTAACAATGCAAACTTTATCCTTCACCATAATATTTTGTTTACTTAAATAAGCTGCAATGTTAGCTACTAACTCTTACAGCCAAAAATTTTATTGTTATATAGACAGCCGTACTAAAATAGAACAATAAATTTTATGTATGATTCTAAAGTTTATATGTTTTACCGCACATATAAATGTTTTCTGTTAGCTAAATTTGTTGGTTTAATTTGTTTCGCTAAAATTTTTGTTATGAGCACAACTTCATCAATTCCCGTATTGAGCTGGAAGGAATGCATGCCTGATGCTGATTTTGTTATTAAGATAATGGATGATAAAAATATTCCTTCGCGCATGAAAGTGCCGCACCGCAACATTGGTTATAAGGTGGCGCTGTTGCTTGAGGGAACATTGAGCGGTAATGTTGATTTCAGAAAATACGAAGTGGAAGCTCCTGCAGTTTTATTCTCATCACCAGAACAGGTTGATCATTTAACTGGCTATAAAGGCATTAAGATGATCCATATTGCTTTTAGCAAGGATTATCTTTTAAATGATGTAAGAACAACGCTTTCCTGCTGGGAATGTATGTTCAGCCAGATAGTGATTCCCGTAGTGAATAATAAAGATTTCCATGAATTGAAAACCTATGCCAGCCTTATACAGCAGGAATTTTCAGAGCTGCGGCATCAAAAAGATTTGGTGATCAGGAATCTCTTAAACGCATTTTTAATTACGGCAGCAAGACTGGGCACGTGTAAAACAAAGCTTGCCATTATGAATGCATCACAAAATAAAATATTGCAACAGTTCAGGACATTGGTGGATGATCATTATTTAAGCAAAACAC
>JAEWBD010000048.1 GCA_023391315.1 Bacteroidota bacterium
TGAGGAAGAAAGGGCAAAATTCCGCGAAGCAATGAGGCAGCGCTGTAACAAACCACGGCAGGAATAAAAATGCATTCACCTGCTTAATTTGATTATTTACCTACGGTTTTTGTTATTAAACCTAAAAGATAAAAGCCTGCAATGGCAAACAAAGATATTTTTGCATCTTTTATATAAGCAGGCAGTTGCAACTTTTAATTGGTTATTGAGGTCAACGCTTAAACTATCAACTGAACATGAAGAAAAAACCAGGCATATTAAGTTTGCTGAAACCCTATTTAAGCATTGTATTGTTATTAATACTGTTCACGCTTTTAAGCAATGGAATAAATTTATTAATACCAAAGCTTATAGCATCCGGCATTGACAATTTTAGTTCAGCACATTTTTCTTATACAACAACTATAACGCAATTTCTCATAGCGGTTGTGAGCATATTCGTGTTCTCGTATCTGCAAAGTATTATTCAAACTTATGCTTCCGAACGGGTGGCAAGAGACCTGCGTACAAAGCTGTCTGATAAAATTTCAAAACAATCGTACGCTTTTATTGAAGAAGCTAATCCTTCCAAATTATTAACCAATCTCACTGCCGATGTTGATTCCATAAAAATGTTTGTCTCCCAGGCAATAGTGTCCATCACATCGTCTGCATTCATTATAATCGGCGCAAGTATTTTGTTGCTTACCATTAACTGGAAACTTGCCTTATGCGTTATAGCCATCATTCCAATAATTGGCGTTACTTTTTTTGTGGTATTAAAAAAGGTAAGAACTTTATTTATACAAAGCCGCGCTGTAATCGACTGGCTTAATAAGGTTATTAACGAGAGTATTTTAGGCGCTGCTATTATCCGTGTGGTTAATTCCCAGCAAACAGAATACAATAAATTTCTAGAAGCCAATACAAAAGCAAGGGATTTTGGTTTATCTATATTAAAATTATTTGCAGGCCTTATCCCAGTTATCACATTCACATCAAACATGGCTGCATTAACCATATTGGCATTAGGCGGTCATTTTGTTATTTCAGGCAGCATGAGCCTCGGTGATTTTGCTGCCTTTAACAGTTATCTTGCCATGCTCATTTTCCCGGTGCTTGTTATTGGTTTTATGAGTAATGTAATTGCGCAGGCAACAGCTTCGTACCAACGCATCAGCAATATAATTGAAGCGCCCGATCCGCCTGAATCCGGAACAATAACAAAACCGCTTGAAGGCGCAGTGCAGCTTGAAAATGTAAATGTTATTTATGGCCAAACGCCTGTATTAAAAGATATCAGCTTTAGCGTTAAGCCTTCTTCCCGCATAGCAATTATTGGTCCCACAGCGGCTGGTAAAACGCAATTATTATACCTGCTTACCGGTTTAATAAAACCTGCTTCGGGCAATATAAAATTCGACGGGCATATGGTTGAAGAATATAACAGCGAAGCTTTTCACAGGCAGGTGGGTTTTGTTTTCCAGGATAGTATTATTTTCAATATGAGCATACGCGAAAACATTGCATTCAGCGATACAGTTACAGATGAATCTCTGGAGAATGCTGTTTCAACCGCCGAATTAAAAACATTTATTAACAGCCTTCCCGATAAATTAGATACCATTGTTTCAGAACGCGGCTCAAGCCTTTCTGGCGGCCAGAAGCAACGAATTATGCTGGCAAGGGCGCTTGCATTAAACCCTAAAATTTTATTGCTGGATGATTTTACATCGCGTGTTGACAACAATACGGAAAAGAAAATTCTTGATAACATACAAAAAAATTATCCAGGCCTTACATTGATTTCTGTAACACAAAAAATGGCAACCGTTGAAGAATACGACCAGATAATTTTATTGATGGAAGGCGAAATCATTACCACAGGCAAACACGAGCAACTGGTGCATACCAGCCCTGAATATGTTCAACTATTGAATTCACAAAAAAGCACCAGCAGTTATGAATTACAATCTTAATGAAACCGTTGATAATAAGAAAAAAATATCTACCTGGCCTGCGCTCAGGAACCTGTTGCAGTTAATAGCGCATGAAAAAAAGAACCTGGTGCTGGCATTTGTTATCATATTGCTCAATGCCATAATTAATCTTATCGGGCCATTGCTTATTGGTTATACCATTGACCGCTATGTACAGCATAAAGACTATAATGGTGTGCTGTTTTTTTCATCCATACTATTGGTGATTTACCTGATGGGCCTGTTCACCAGTTATTTTCAAACCAAGATAATGGGAAGCATCAGCCAGCGCATGTTATTTACTCTGCGCAACACTATTTTTCATAAACTGCAATCGTTGCCTGTAGCTTTTTTTAATGCCAATAAAGCCGGCGATCTTATATCAAGGGTAAATAATGATACGGATAAGATAAACAGTTTCTTTTCCCAAAGCCTTATGCAGTTTATTGGCAGCATTATGACTATGGCCGGTGCCGGTATTTTTCTTTTATCCATACATGTTGAGTTAGGTGCGGCAGCGCTTGCACCAGCTTTGCTCATTTTTATTTTTACAAAGCTTTTGTCACCCTGGATAAAGAAAAAGAATGCAACCAATCTTAAAAGTGTGGGCAGCTTAAGTGGAGAAATACAGGAGAGCCTTGACAATTTTAAAGTGATCATCGCCTTCAACCGCCGCGATTATTTCAGGAAACGTTTTGATGAAGTTAATCAGCAGAATTATAAAACAGCCGTTGGCGCAGGGCTGGCTAATAATTTATTTTTACCGGTATATAGTTTTTTTTCAGGCCTTGCGCAATTAATAGTGTTAACCCTTGGCATTTATCTTATTATAAACGGAAGTTTTTCTATTGGCCTGCTGGTAAGTTTCCTGGCTTATGTTACTTATTTCTACAACCCGCTGCGGCAATTGGCTGCTTTATGGACAAACTTCCAGGTGGCTATGGCGGGATGGGACAGGATATCGAAAATACTTTCAATGCAAACAGATCTTGTTACAATTAATAACAATCATTCAATTGCATCTGATGCGCTGATCGAATTTAAACATGTGCATTTTGGTTACGACAGCAAAGAAGTATTGCATGATATCTCACTCAAATTATCCAAAGGAAAAACGTATGCATTTGTAGGGCCAACCGGTGGCGGAAAAACAACAACCGCTTCTTTAATTGCACGTTTATACGATCCTGTAAAGGGCACAATTTTTCTGGATGGAAAAGATATCCGCACGTACACACCGGAGGAACGTTCCGGAAAAATCGGATTTATATTGCAGGAACCCTTCTTGTTTACAGGCACGGTAAAAGATAATATTTTATACGGCAACGAAGCCTATAAAAATTATACGGATGAACAGGTGGAAACACTTATTCATACAGCAAACCTGCAAAGCCTTATAGATGTTTTTGACGACGGCTTGCAAACAAAAGTTACATCCTCCGGTAATAATATCAGCCTTGGCCAGAAGCAACTGATTGCATTCATGCGGGCCGTATTGCGCAATCCTGAGATATTGATTTTAGATGAAGCCACTGCAAACATCGATACGGTTACCGAACAACTGCTGGAAGATATTTTAAACAAGCTCCCTGAAAGCACAACACGCATTATCATAGCACACAGGCTTAATACCATTGAGAATGCCGATGAAATCTATTTTGTAAATGCAGGTGAAGTTATGCGCGCCGGCTCCTTCAATGATGCCATTGATAAATTGCTTCATAATAAACGTGTGAGCTGATAATATAAATGGCAGGTGTTTTGTAGTTTATTGGCATACTAAATTGTTTTATTATGTTAACGAAAATTACAGATGTACCCGATTATGTTGCTGCATTTAAAGCCACAGGCGAAATAGATAAAGATGATTACAAAAATGTTTTAATGCCTGAGATTGAAAGGATAGATAAAGCCCATGGCCATATTCACTTTTTGTATGTGCTGGAAACGCCTGTGAAAAATTTTTCTGTTGGTGCATGGATAGAAGATGCATGGACGGGCCTGAAACACTTCAGGGGCTGGAAAAAAATTGCCATTGTAACAGATGAACACGCAGTAGAAGCTATCACCGATAAAATCGGCGTTATGATTCCCGGTGAAACAAGAGGATTCAAATTATCAGAACTTGAAGCCGCCAAAAAATGGGTAGCTTCGGAAAACTGATCCTTCCCATACATCATTCGCATACAGTCCTTTTCATTTGTAATAAGCACTCAATATTTCATCAATCACCAGGATGAATAATTGAGTGTTTTTTTTCAACAAAATTTCTTCTCTTTTTTAAAGTAATTTCTTCGCTTGCTCGTCTTCCTTATAAATACTATTTAAAATTTATTTTATGAAGACGATACAAATTTTAAAAGCAATAGCATTTGGCATACTTGCCGGTGCAGTATTATTTTTCATTCCATTCCCGTTCCGTTTCTTTTTCGGGTTCTTTTTTATATTCTTTATCATCAGGTTTTTTGCCTGGGGAAGATGGGGGAGAGGATATGGCCGCAACAATTTCGGCAGCCATCATTTCTGGAACCCTTCTTACACGCAACGCTGGCAAAACATGAGCGAAGAAGAACGTAAAACTTTCATTCGGAAAATGGAAAATGAGTTATTTAAAACAAACATTGCATCTGAATAATTACATCATTTTTAAAACATTTCAATCATGAGAAGAGGTGGTCTATTTTTTATAGGGTTTATAGCAGCTATTATAACCATTATAAGTTTAAACGTGGCATTTGGCAGGCCTGGTTATTATCATAACCGCTTTGCACGATATGAACGGTTTCATCACTGCGACGGCCGTTATTATGATCATCGCAACAATGATGATAAAAACCTGCAAAATGAAAACAGGCAAAACAGGGACTCAGGCTACAGTTATTAATTATAGTAAAAAAAGAGAGAAGTATGTACAACAAACATTCATTTGCCCATTGATGCGTGCTGCCCGCGGAAGGCATTATCATCCGTTTATGCAATCAATATTTCGTGCGCCGGTAAATATTTATAAAACTGAAAACAGTTTTGAAATAATGGTTTTTGCACCGGGCAGGGTTAAAGAAAATTTCAATGTAAAAACACAAAGCAACGAACTTGTGGTTTCTTATAAACCGCAGGAAGGTTTGCAAAGCCCGGATTGGCTTAAAAAAGAATACAGCCGCGGTGGTTTTGAACGCACATTTACTATTGATGATTCCATCGATACAAACAATATCAAGGCAAATTATATTGATGGTGTATTGCAGATAAGCCTTCCGGTAATACCTGGCAAGGAAACGCCACAACAGGATATACCTGTAAATTAAAAATTGTATTACTTGTAAAAAGGAAAGAGGCTGTTTTTAAGGCAGCCTCTTTTGTTTTCTCATAAAATAAATCAAACAGATAATTCAGACAACTACGGGCGCCGCATTTAAAATTTCTTGTGTAACATTTGGCGCATATTTTTCAAAATTCTTTATAAATAAACCGGCAAGCATATTCGCTTGTGCATCGTATTCATTTTTATACGACCACGTATTTCGCGGATTTAATATTTCCGGTGGCACGCCAGGGCAGGTGCTGGGCATCATCATACCAAACACAGGATGTTTTTCAAATGCTGTTTTTTTAAGGCTGCCATTTAAAGCGGCACCTATCATGGCACGTGTATAATTTAACTTAATGCGGCCTCCAACATTATAAGGGCCACCAATCCAGCCGGTATTTACCATCCATACATTTACATTATGTTCTTTTAGTTTATTGCCCAGCATTTCAGCATAGCAGGCGGGATGCAATGGTAAAAACGGCGCACCAAAGCAGGTGCTGAAAGTAACTTTTGGTTCTGTAACGCCTTCTTCTGTGCCGGCAACTTTTGCCGTATATCCACTTAAAAACTGATACATTGCCTGGCCCGGTGTAAGCAGGCTTATTGGCGGCAAAACGCCATAAGCATCACAGGTTAAAAAGAAAATATTTCTTGGTATTCCGCCAATGCTGGGATGTGCGGCATTGGAAATAAAATCGAGCGGGTAACTTACCCTTGTATTTTCCGTTATTTTTTTGCTGGAAAAATCAATCTCATTGGTGCCATCAAAGAAGGTTATGTTTTCCACCAGCGCACCCGGCTTTACGGCATGAAATATCTCAGGTTCTTTTTCTTTATTCAGGTCAATACATTTTGCATAACAGCCACCTTCAAAATTAAAAACACCTGTATCTGTCCAGCCATGTTCATCATCGCCAATGAGCTCTCTTTCCGGGTCTGTACTCAGCGTTGTTTTGCCCGTTCCACTTAAACCAAAAAATACAGCTACATCGCCTTTTTTACCAATGTTGGCGCTGCAATGCATACTTAATACGCCCTCATTGCGCGGTAACAGGTAATTTAAAATGGAGAAAATACCTTTTTTTATTTCGCCGGTATAGCCTGTGCCGCCAATTAAAACCGTTTTATGAGTGAAGGAAATAATAGCAAAGTTTTCCTGGCGTGTGCCATCGGTTTTTGGATCAGCTTTAAAAGATGGCGCCTGTAAAATATGCCAGCCGGGCCTGAATGTTTCCAGTTCTGCTT
>JAEWBD010000057.1 GCA_023391315.1 Bacteroidota bacterium
TAAGCAAAACACAGGTGGCCGAATATGCCGATATGATCTATATTACTCCCGGGCACTTGAATGATACAATTAAAATGGTAACCGGTAAAACAGCGAAGCAGATGATTGACGAAAAAAGAATCACCGAAGCCAAACGTTTGCTGTTTTGGGGAGAGCTTAATGCAAAACAAATCGCAGCTCACCTGAACTTTGAAGACGATGCTTATTTTAACCGCTTCTTTAAAAAGCATACAGGACAAACGCCTTTGTTGTTTCAGAGAAATTCCCTTTAAAAGTGCAATAATTCCCTTGATTAAGTAAATAGCTTTCGCAATAACCTTTTCTACTTTTGCGAAATGGAATTGTTAACCTCATTGCTTAAAGAAAGATGTTGTTGTTAAGCATTGAACCTGAAACACTCGTTGATAACAACGAATAAGCAAAGCAACACCGGTTAAACCAATGCAACATTGTGTTGCACTCTTGCGATTTTCTTACCAATTACAAACAATTAAAATTTAAACGTATGATACGTCTAATAAAGGGTATTGTCCAAAGTCAGCTGCTTATTTTAATAGCAGGCGCAATAATTATTGGCATCACATACAGTTGCAATGAATCTGCAGCAGAAAACAATACAGGCGCTATGCCGCCGCCGCAATTGCCCGTGATAGCTGTAACGGAAGCCTCTGCCACCACTTATCAATTATTCCCTGCTTCAATAGAAGGTAAAGTGAACGTTGAAATAAGGCCACAGGTAGATGGGTATCTGCAAAAAATGTATGTGGATGAAGGCGCTTATGTAAAAGAAGGCCAGCCATTATTTAAAATAAATGATGCGCCATACGTTGAGCAGCTTAATAATGCGAAAGCAAGCTTGCAATCTGCTGAAGCAACATTGCAAAGGGCGAAGGTTGAACTGGATCGTTTAACGCCACTTGTAGATAACAATGTTATATCTGATGTGCAGTTAAAAACAGCCAGGGCAAATTATGATGCTGCTGTTGCTGCCGTTAGCCAAAACAAAGCAATGGTAAGTGCTGCTCAGATTAATGTGGGTTATACATTAATTAAAGCGCCGGTTAGCGGTTACATAGGAAAGATTCCATATAAAACAGGCGCCCTTGTTGGCAAAACTTCTGCAGAGCCGCTTACCTTATTATCTGATGTAAGTGAAGTATATGCTTATTTTTCTTTGAGCGAAGCTGATTTCATTGCATTTAAAAACCAGTTTGAAGGTAATACAATCGAAGAAAAATTAAAGCATGTTCCGCCGGTGGAACTGCAATTGGCCAACGATAGTTTATATAAAATAAAAGGGAAAATAGAAACAGTAGAAGGCCAGTTTGATGAAACGACAGGTTCAATAAGTTTTCGTGCTACTTTCCCGAATACATCCGGCGTTTTACGTTCCGGCAATACAGGTAAAATAAGAATTCCGAAATTATATACATCAGCATTGGTGGTACCGCAGGAAGCTACTTACGAAATACAGGACAAAGTATTTGTTTATGTAGTAAGTGACAGCAATAAAGTTACCGGAACGCCCATCAATGTTTCCGGTAAAACAGCTAACTATTACTTTGTTGACAGCAGTCTTGCTTCCAACAGTAAAATTGTTTTATCTGGCATAGCTAACCTTCGGGATGGAATGATAATTAATCCACAACCTGTATCAACAGACAGCTTATTTAAAGCAAGGCCAATAAGTAATTTATAAAATTTGAAAGCCGGTGAAATGCAGCATGGATAAAGCTTCAGGCAGGATATAATTTATTCACCGGCTTCAAATTCTTTCAGCAATTATTTAAATAAATAGACCGGCTGATGAGCTTATCTCATCAGCTAATAAAACTTTTATTCCCGATGTTAAAGCGATTTATTGAACGCCCGGTTTTATCAACCGTTGTATCAATCATATTATTGTTATTGGGTTGTATTTCTTTATACACATTACCCGTTACTTTATTTCCCGACATAGCGCCGCCGAGCGTTGTGGTTACGGCATCTTATCCCGGCGCCAATGCCGAAGTGGTTGCACGTTCTGTGGCAACACCGTTAGAGCAGGCTATTAACGGCGTAGAAAATATGACGTACATGACTTCCAATTCAAGCAACGACGGAAGCATGACACTCACCGTTTATTTCAGGCAGGGAACAGATCCCGATATCGCATCTGTGAATGTGCAAAACCGTGTATCAAAAGCAGTAAGCCAGGTACCACAGGAAGTAATTCAATCGGGTATTTCAACACAAAAGCAACAGAACAGCATCATCATGTTTGTGGCTTTGTCAAGCAAAGACAATACGTATGATGAAACCTTCCTGCAGAATTATATCAAGATAAACCTCATTCCGCAGATACAGCGCATACCCGGTGTTGGTGATGCGCAAATTTTTGGAACAAGGGATTATTCCATGCGTATATGGTTAAAGCCAGACAGGTTAACGGCTAACAACTTAACGCCGCAGGATGTTACCAATGCTATACGCGATCAAAACCTTGAAGCAGCGCCGGGACGTTTTGGGGAAAGCAGCACGCAAACATTTGAATACGTACTGAAATATAAAGGCAAGCTGAACAGGAATGAAGATTATGAGAATATTATTATCAAAGCCAACACAGACGGTTCTTTTATAAGGTTGAGGGATGTGGCGCGTGTTGAATTTGGCTCATTCACTTATTCATCCAGCAGCCGGCTGAATGATGGCCCCACTTCAGGCTTTGCCATATTCCAGACAGCGGGTTCAAATGCCAATGATATTCTTACCGAAGCTGAAAAACAGATTAAAGAATTTTCTTCGCAACTGCCGAAAGGAGTTGAAACAACCATCATGTATAATTCAAAGGAATTTCTTGATGCTTCTATCGGTCAGGTGCGGGAAACACTTGTTATTGCCTTTATACTGGTGTTTATAGTAGTGTTTATATTCCTGCAGGATTTTCGTTCCACACTTATACCAGCCATCGCTGTGCCGGTAGCTGTTATAGGCACATTCTTTTTCATGCAGCTTTTTGGCTTTACCATTAACCTGCTTACCCTGTTTGCGCTGGTGCTTGCAATTGGTATTGTGGTAGATGATGCTATTGTGGTAACAGAGGCAGTGCATACAAAAATGGAACAAACAAAACTGCCGGCCAGGGTCGCCACCATTCAATCTATGAATGAAATATCGGGGGCCATTGTTTCTATTACACTGGTAATGGCTGCAGTGTTTATTCCTGTTGGATTCATGCAGGGCCCCGCCGGTGTTTTTTACAGGCAGTTTGCCTTTACGCTGGCAATCGCTATTCTTATATCAGCAGTTAATGCGTTAACGCTAAGCCCTGCATTGTGCGCATTGTTTTTAAAGAATGAAGAAGAAGGGAGTGACAATAAAAAGAAGAGCTTTGCCAGCCGGTTCTTCCAGGCTTTCAACGCAGGTTTCTCTGCAATGACAAATCGTTACAAAAGCAGTATATCATTTTTATTAAAAAGAAAATGGGTGGCTGTTGGCGGATTGATTGTAATAACAATTACAACCATATTCCTTATACGGCAAACGCCTACAGGCTTTATACCAACAGAAGACCAGGGCTTTATTTTATATGCAGTAAATGCACCTCCCGGAAGTTCGCTTGACAGGACGCACAGGGCAACAGTAAAGATTGACAGCATTTTAAAACACTACTCATCTGTTTATAAAAAATACACGGTTGATGGTTTAAACTTTATTTCAAATGCCAATGCATCTCCTTATGCAGCAGGGTTTGTAAGATTAAAGCCTTTTAAAGAAAGAGGTGAAGTAAAAAGTATAAATCAGCTTACTAATTCTATGATGATGGATGTAAGTGCTGTAAAAGATGTAAACACTTTCTTCTTTACATTTCCTACCATACAGGGTTTTGGCAATGTGAGCGGGTTTGAATTTATGCTGCAGGACAGGGGCAATCATTCACTTGATGACCTTGGTAAAACCGCGTACGGATTCATTGGCGCTTTAATGCAGCGCCCGGAAATAGCGGCAGCGTTCACTACTTTTTCAGTGGGTAACCCGCAGTTCCAGATTGAAGTTGATAATGAAAAAACAAAACAACTTGGCGTTAATGTAAGCGATCTGTTGCAAACATTGCAGGTGTATTACGGAAGCAGTTTCGTATCAGACTTTAACCGCTTTGGAAAATATTACCGTGTAATGGCGCAGGCTGATGTTCAGTATCGTGAAGACGCATCATCACTCAATAGCATATTTGTAAAGAACAATAATGGCGAGATGGTTCCCGTAAATACACTTGTAAAACTGAAACGTGTGTATGGCCCTGAAACCATAACACGCAATAATCTTTACAACGCTGTAAATATTAATGGTGCGCCTAAACCGGGATACAGTACCGGCGATGCTATTAAAGCAATTGAAGAAACAGCCAAACAATCATTGCCAAAAGGGTATTCTTATGAATGGACGGGCATGACGAGGGAAGAAATAGCAACGGGCAACCAAACTGCCATTGTGTTTTTGCTGAGCATATTGTTTGTTTACTTCATTTTGTCTGCACAATATGAAAGTTATATTCTTCCGCTGGCAGTAATCCTCACCATCCCTGCAGGTATTTTAGGCGTATTTGCCTTTATAAAAATTGCGGGCATTGAAAGCAATATTTATGTACAGGTTGGATTGATAATGCTCGTGGGCCTGTTATCTAAAAATGCAATACTTATCGTTGAATATGCCGTGCAGCGGCGAAGACAGGGTGCCTCTATTATTGATTCGGCCCTGCAGGCATCGCAGCTTCGCCTTCGCCCGATATTGATGACCTCTCTTGCTTTTATAGTGGGGTTATTACCATTGGTTTGGGCAACAGGTGCCTCCGCTTTGGGCAATCGCTCCATAGGCACCGGCGCGGTGGGTGGAATGCTTACCGGTGTTGTATTTGGCATATTTATCATTCCTGTTTTGTATGTGATATTCCAGTACCTGCAGGAGAAAGTAAGCAGTGCGTCAAAAAAAGCAGCGCCTGCATTAAGTGAATAATTAAAAAAACAAGCAATGCAACGGATAAATTATTTGTATAAACTTCTAATTATAATTTTTATAAGCGGCTGTACTGTAGGAAAAAAATACCAGCGCCCAACAGTACAGTTGCCCGCAACTTTCCAGGATAGTGTTGCCGCTTCAGATTCAGGTATAGCAGCAATGGAATGGAGAACCTTTTTTAAAGATCCAACATTAATTGATTTAATTGATACGGCTTTACGCAACAGCTATGACCTGCAGCTTGCAGTGAAGCGCATCGAAGAAACAGAGGCATACGTAAAACAAGCCAGGATGAATTATGTTCCTTCAGTTGATGTTGGTGCAGCTGCATTTACAACCAACCCTTCCAACAACAGCCTGAATGGTAAAAATCTTGAAAGCTTTATCGGGAAAAATCATGTTGAAGATTATACATTGAGTGCAGCGATTTCCTGGGATGTTTATTCCTGGGGCAAAATCAAGTTGCAGAAAGAGGCGGCCCTCGCAGCTTATCTTGCTTCTTATGAAGGCGCTAAAACGGTGAGGACAACATTGGTGGCTGAAATTGCTACAGGCTACTATAATCTTTTAATGCTGGATGAACAACTTGCTATTGCACAAAAAAATCTTGCATTAACCGATTCCCTTGTACGGATGATGCAATTGCAAAAAGCTGCAGGACAGGTAACAGAACTTGCTGTTCAGCAAACAGAGGTGCAAAAGCAAACAGCAGCGCTTTTAATACCGCAGCTTGAACAACAGGTTGCTATACAGGAAAATGCAATTAAGATTTTATCGGGGAAGCTGCCTGCAAAAATTGCGAGGAATGCTGATATCAATTCCATGTATGTGTGGGATGATCTTTCAACGGGGCTGCCTGCTGCATTATTAAGCCGCAGGCCCGATGTGCGGCAAAGCGAAATGGAATTGATGAGAGCTAATGCAAACGTGGGCGTAGCCAAAGCATCTATGTATCCTTCTTTGAACATTACAGCCAGTGGCGGATTGAATGCGTTTAAAACCAATACATGGTTTTCCATACCTGCATCGCTCTTTTTTTCTGCGGGTGCCAATATTGCACAGCCAGTATTGCAGCACAGGAACCTTAAAACAAAATACGAGGTATCCGCCATACAAAAAGATGAAGCTGTAATAACATTCCGGCAAACAGTTTTAAAAGCCGGTGGTGAAGTGGTCAATGCATTGGTGCAGTTAGATAAGTTAAAAGCGCAGCAGCAGATTTCTTCCAACAGGGTTGACACACTGCATAAGGCAATCGGTAATGCTACGTTATTATTCAGAAGCGGCCTGGCGGATTATTTGGAAGTGCTTACCGCACAAAGCAACTCGCTTTCTGCAGAGCTGACGCTGGCAGATATACAGCGCCAGCGCTTATCGGCCGCAGTAGAATTATATCGGGCATTAGGCGGGGGATGGAAATAGCAGCTACGCCGGTTGTGTATTTGCGTGCATTAACTGTAGTATTTCATCAATATATTTCCGGTCATTGCTTAACCTCGGCACTTTATGCTGGCCGCCTAATTTTCCTTTATGCTTCAGCCATAAATTAAAGACGCCATGTTTTAAACTATGTACAACAGGCAAGCGCAAAGCAATGTTTTTATAACGCTTGGCTTCGTAATCGCTGTTAAGATTTTTTAATGATGAATCAAGTTCATGCACAAACTGCTCCATATTGGCCGGTTCTTTTTCAAACTCTATCAGCCATTCGTGGGCGCCGTTATTTTCTTCGCTGAAATAAATGGGCGCAGCTGTATAATCATTTACAAGCGCGCCTGTTTTTTTACTGGCGGCAGCAATGGCCGCATCCGTATTTTCAACAATAATTTCTTCGCCAAAAGCATTAATAAAATGCCGGAGCCTGCCGGTAACTTTTATCCTGAAAGGAAATAATGTGGTGAATTGAATGGTATCGCCCACCAGGTAGCGCCATAAACCTCCGTTGGTTGAAATGACAAGCGCATATTGTTTTCCCAATTCCACTTTATTCAATCCTACCGTTTCAGGATTTGGCTTGCCATATTCTTCCACCGGCATAAACTCATAAAAGATACCGTGGTTTAAAAACAGCAGCATGCCTTCTTCATTCAGATTATCCTGCGCGGCAAAAAACCCTTCACTTGCATTATACATTTCCATGTAATGAATGCCATCACCCATCAATCTTTTAAAATTTTCTTTGTATGGTGTAAACGATACACCGCCATGCATATACAGTTCAAGATTGGGCCATACTTCCCTGGCCGTTTGTTTGCCGGTTATTTCAAGAATGCGTTTTATTAAAACCTGTGTCCAGGTGGGCACACCCGATATAGAGGTTACGTTTTCAAATATGGTTGACTGTGCCAGCGATTCAATTTTTGTTTCCCATTCATCCAGCAATGCAATGGCCAGTTCAGGCGTGCGTATCCATTGGCCCCACATGGGCATATTTTGCATGAGCACAGCGCTTAAATCACCAAAAAATATTTCTTCATTCAACTGGTTTACCTGGTGGCTGCCGCCAATTACCAACCCTTTGCCTGTAAGTAAATTACTTTCAGGATTAAACTGGTAATAAAGCGTCAACACATCTTTGCCGGCCTGGTAATGACAGTCTTCCAGGCTTTCTTCCGTAACCGGAATAAACTTGCTTTTATCGCTTGTGGTGCCACTGCTTTTAGCAAACCAGTTTACCGGCGAACACCACAACTGGTTTTGTTCGCCATTCATTAATTTTTGTATCCAGGGTTTTATATCATCATATTCATGAATGGGAACAGCTTCTTTAAATGCTTTTACGGTAAACAGGTTTTTCATGTTGTACTTCCTGCCAAAATCTGTATGCTGGCCATGTGTAACAAGATCCTGCAAAATTTCACGCTGCGCCGTTACGGGATGGTTCATCCATTCTTCAATGCTGCTGTAACGAAGGCGTACAAGCTTGGATATGGCAGGAGAAAGCAAATTCATATCAATAGGGCAAATTAAAGAAATGGTTCTTAATAATGTGCAACAGCTTTACTAAAACAGCACAGTACAGTACAATTCCACTTTCAATATTAATTATCTTCATTTAAACTTGCTACATGAAGCTTATAATTTTATTGATTGCGCTTGTTTACCCGTTTCAGTATTTTAATGCGCAAAACATCAATCCTGCTATTACTGCAAAGCCCTGGAATGCCAAATGGATTGATGTGCCCGGGACCAATCAGCATGGTTATGGCATTTATCATTTCAGAAAAGAAATTGTATTGAATGAAAAGCCTTCACAATTTATCATTCATGTATCTGCAGATAACCGGTATAAATTATTTGTAAACGGAGAACTTGTTTCTATGGGCCCGGCAAAAGGTGATCTTTTTCACTGGAATTTTGAAACGGTTGATATAGCGCCTTATCTTAAAAAAGACAATAACATTATTGCTGCTTTGGTGTGGAATTTTGGCGATGTAAAACCCGCATGGCAGGCTTCCTTTCAAACAGGTTTTATATTACAGGGCGATACAAAAGCAGAAGAAATTTTAAACACTAATAAAAGCTGGAAGTGTATCGAAGACAAAGCTTATTCGCCTTTGCAGCCGCAGCTGATATATGTATATTATGCAGCCGGCGCCACAGAAAAAATTGACATGAATAGATATCCTGCCGGGTGGGAAACATCAAATTTTAATGATGAACAATGGCTGAATGCGCATGAATTATTCATTGGCAATCCTAAACCGGCCAATAACTGGAACTCAAGCTGGATGCTGGTTCCAAGACCTATACCCCTGATGGAACTACAACCACAGCGCCTGCAAAAAATAAGGGCACAAAAAAATATAACTGCCGATGATAATTTTTTAAAGGGCGATCATCCTATAATCATTGCGGCTAACACAACGGCACATATTTTAGTTGACCAGGAATTTCTTACCAATGCTTTCCCTGTTTTACAATTCAGTAAAGGAAAGAATGCAGCTATTCAGCTTACGTATGCAGAAGCTTTATACCTGGATGAACCCAACACTGCGGACTGGCGCAGACAAAATCAAAAAGGCAACCGCAATGAAATTGAAGGAAAACATATAGTGGGCGTGAAAGATGAAATTATTTCAAGCGGCAGTGAACATCAGGTTTTTTCTTCACTTTCTTACAGAACCTATCGTTATGTAGCCATAGATATAACAACAAAAGAGGAAGCCTTAACGCTTAATGATTTCTATGGCATATTTACGGGCTATCCTTTTACATTCAATTCAACTTTTGCAAGCAGCGATCCCTGGCTTAACAAACTGCTCGAAGTTGGCTGGCACACTGCAAGATTAGATGCTTATGAAACTTATATGGATTGCCCTTACTACGAACAATTGCAATACATTGGCGATGCCCGCATACAGGCATTGGTGAGTTTATATAACTCCGGTGATGACAGGCTGATGCGCAACTGCATTCAGCAAATTGCCAATTCTACTTTAGCAGAAGGAATTACAGAAAGCCGTTTCCCGCACAGCATTCACCAGGAAATTCCAACATTTTCTTTGATATGGATAAGCATGTTGCATGATTATTTCATGTATCGCGGCGACAGCAGTTTTGTAAAAGATAAACTGCGGATTTCAAGGCAGGTTTTATCGTTCTTTCATAAACTGCAACAGGCTGATGGCAGCCTGCATAATGCACCTTACTGGGAATTTACTGATTGGGTAAATGTACCGGGATGGCAAAGCGGCGTAGGCCCCATTGACAGCAACGGTAATTCTGCTTTGCTCGATCTGCAATTATTAATGGCTTATGAATCTGCCTGTGATCTTGAAAAAAATATTGGTATGAATGATTATGCTGCTATGTATGAAAAGCAAATTGCACAGCTTAAGAAAACCATTCAGCAAAAATACTGGGATGATAAAAGGAAATTATTTGCAGATACAAAAGACAAAAAATATTATTCGCAACATGCAAATGCGCTGGCAATAATAACCGGTATTAGCGAAGGCAGTACTGCACATGCATTAGGCAACCAGTTATTGAATGATACAACACTTGCAACCGCTTCTGTTTATTTCAGATATTATTTATACCAGGCATTAAATAAAGCTGGTTTTGGTAACGATTATCTTAACTGGCTGGGTATATGGAAACAAAATTTGGCAATGGGTTTAACCACCTGGGCAGAAATGGACGATGTGAACCGTTCCCGTTCCGATTGCCATGCCTGGGGCAGCAGCCCGAATATTGAATTGTACAGGATTGTTTTAGGAATTGACAGTGACGCACCTGGTTTTTCGAAAGTAAAGATTGAACCTCATTTGGGTGCATTAACCAGTGCATCCGGAACAATGCCGCATCCGAAAGGCGATATAAAAGCTGCTTATGTTTTTGCTGATAATAAGTGGAATGTTGATATAGATCTTCCGGCGCCAATTACAGGAAAGTTTATTTGGAAAGGCAAAACATATCTGCTGAAAGCAGGTAAAAATAAATTTACAGTTGAAAAGTAAAATTTACACGTAATAAATATTTTATCTATACGTATAAGTACTTACTTTTGCATAAATATTAGATTATGGATGCAAAAATTACATTGAGCTTTAATGAAGCTGTTGCTGCAAAGGCAAAAAAATATGCCGAGCGAAACAATGTAAGTTTAAGCAGGCTTGTTGAATTTCTTTTAGATAAGGTAACTTCTTCCGGCTATACATCTTTCGAAGAGTTTCCCGTTTCAGACTGGGTGAGGCAGGTGGCCGAAGGCGAAGCTGTGTATCAAACAAAAGCCCGTTCACGCAAGTCTTTAAAAAAAGAATACTTCATTTCCAAAAAATGAAGATTTTTGTTGATGCAAATATCCTGGTTTCGGTATTAAATAAAGAATACCCGCTCTTTACCCACAGCGCCCGCATATTAAGCCTTTCAGGCAATAACAATTTTGAAATTTATACTTCGCCTATATGTCTTGCCATTGCATTTTATTTTGCAGAAAAAAAACACAAAGCAAAGGCGGCAAGAGAAAAAATTGCCTTATTGTGCCAACATATTTTTATTGCCCCAGCCACCGGAAGTGTAGTTGAAAAAACAATCAGCAATAAAAAAATAAATGATTTTGAAGACGGGCTTGAATATTATTCAGCCATGGAAAGTAACTGCAGTTATATTATAACAGAAGATAAAAATGATTTTTATTTTTCTGAAATACCGGTAATGAATTCAAAAACTTTTTTTGAGAAAATTGTTGCGAAAAAATAGCATTACCAGTTCCCCATATGCTCTTTTACAATCCTTTCAGGATCTTCAGGTTTATGGGTTTCCCAGTCCGGGTCATATGTTACAAACCAACTAAGCCACAGGCTTCGCGAGAAACGCATTAGCGGAGGCTGGAGAATAACCAATACAACTGCATTGCAGACCAGCCACCAGATAACACGGTTATCACTGGCCGATATGCCAATAAATACCCACCAGGCAATAAAAGTTACAATAGAAAAAAGAACAGTGATTCCATAACTCACATAACCTGTTCCATAATAAAACCCAACTTCGAGATCGGTTGCCTGGCCACACAAAGGACAATGATCATGCATTTTCATGTATTCACTGCCTTTTAAGGCATAGGCGTTTTTTGACTTGAAAATATCTCCGCGCCTGCAGCGGGGGCAACGATTGGTAAGAACGCTTAACAGGTAAGATGGTTTGTCTTTTGCCATCCTTAAAAATTTGCGCGAAGTTAATTTTTTTATGGGTTAAAAGCCGTTAAAACTTTTTCCATCTGCATGCTGCGGCTGCCTTTTATCAAAAAACAGGCATTATGAAAATGTTGTTGCTGTATATAAACCGAAGCTTCATCTGCATTATTAAAATAAACAAATGGCTGATGTGTTGTTTTAAAATTTCCGCCAACCAAAATAACGTTTTCAAAATGGTTTTGCTTAATAAGGCGCACCAGAAGCTCATGCTCATGCACACTTTCTTCACCCAGCTCCATCATGCCGCCTAATATTAAAACTTTCTTATCAGCATGAATATTGTTAAAGTTTTCAATAGCAGCCTTCATGCTCGAAGGATTGGCGTTGTACGCATCAAGAATTATTTTATTTGAACCAATTTCCATCAATTGCGAACGGCTGTTGGACGGAACATAGCTTTCAATTGCTGATTGTATTTTTTCTTCCGGCACATTAAAGTATTTGCCAAGCGTAACAGCGCATAGAATATTGGGCAGGTTATAACTGCCAACCAGGTTTGTTTGTATGGTTTTGAATGATATGCCTTTGCTAAACGCAACTTTCAAAAATGGTTCGGAGGCCTGTACATGGCCGCAAATAAAACCGCTTTGTGTTCCATACCAGATGACTTTTTCTATGCCCTTGCTCATTTCATGCAGGTAATCATAATCGTCAAAAGCAAACACAACGCCATCATGTGCACGAATAAAATCATACAACTCGCCTTTCCCTTTTTTAACGCCTTCTATTCCGCCAAAACCTTCGAGGTGCGCTTTGCCCACATTGGAGATTATACCATGCGTTGGCTGCGCAATTTTGCAATAGCTTTCAATTTCTTTTTGATGATTGGCGCCCATTTCAATCACGGCCATTTGCGCATCGGGCTTAATCTTTAAAATCGTAAGCGGCACGCCAATGTGGTTGTTAAGATTACCTTCCGTGGTGTAAGTTTTATAATAAGCCGAAAGCACTGCGTGGATCAGTTCTTTTGTTGTGGTTTTACCATTGCTCCCTGTAATTGCAATAAAAGGAATATTGAATTGTTCGCGGTGAAACCTGGCAAGTTGCTGCAGTGTTTCAAGCACGTTAGCAACTTTAATTAAACGCTCATCTGTTGCCTCAACATCTTCATCAATCACAGCATAAGCAGCACCCAATTCAAGTGCTTGCAGGGCAAAAACATTACCATTGAAATTATCGCCTTTCAACGAAAAAAAAATATCCCCTTCTTTTAGTTTTCGCGTATCCGTTTGAACAGATGGAAAATGCTGGTAAATGGTATATAGCTCAGGAATGGTCAATGTAAAACGTTTGCTGCAAGATAGCACAGCAGGTAATAATTGCCAATGTAAATACCGGTTGAAAATTATAAGCTATTAATACAGTGAAGTATTGTTTTTATCCTTCCATTCATTAAATACTTTCATCGCTTCTTCTTTATTCAATGCTATCATTGGAATTTTCCGGTTAGCGAAATCGTTGTTCACTTCATGATAAATAAAAGAATCGTCAAACCCAATGCCGGCTGCATCGTAACGGTCGCTGGCATAGTATATAATTTTTATCCGTGCCCAGTAAATAGCGCCCAGGCACATGGGACAGGGCTCACAGGATGCATATATTTCACAATCCGTAAGATGAAAATGATCCAGTTTTTTGCAGGCATCCCTTATGGCCACTATTTCTGCATGTGCCGTGGGATCGTTATCTGCAATAACGCGGTTATTGCCCCTGCCCACAATTACGTCGCCTTTTACAATAACACAGCCAAAAGGCCCGCCTTCACCGTTTTCAATTCCTTTTGCCGCCATATCAATAGCCGCTTTCATGAATTTTTCTTCCCTGGTCATATTCTTCGTTTAATAAAGTAAGTAACAAAGAAACTTCTTTCTTAGCTTAAAACTTGCAACTCAATATTAACTTCGCCCCATGCAATTCGCAGATGTAATTGGCCAGCAGCATACAAAAAAACATTTGCTGGAAATGGTTGAGCAAAACCGCCTGAGCCACGCCTTGCTTTTTCTTGGTAAAGAAGGCAGTGGCGCCCTGTCTTTGGCGCTGGCTTTTGCTGAATATATAAGTTTGTTGCCGCCGGTAAAGGAAAGCGCCGGGCCTTCTTTGTTTGGCGAACCCGTGGAAGAAATGAAACCGGTTTTTCCAAAAACACCGGAAGAAGCCGACGCTTTCATGCAAAAACAAGCCGGTTTTTCTAAAGCCAATAATTATATTCATCCCGATATTCATTTTTCTTACCCGGTAATTCCTAAAAAATCCGGAGATAAACCCATCAGCACCGATTATGCGGAAGAATGGCGGGAGTTTATACAACAGTTGCCTTATGGCAATGTGTATGACTGGCTGCAGTTTATCGGGGCAGAAAATAAACAGGGAAATATTACGGCGGAAGAATGTAATGATATTATTCGCAAGCTAAACCTGAAAAGCTTTGAAAGCGAGCATAAAGTATTGGTAATGTGGATGCCTGAATACCTTGGCAAAGAAGGCAACAAGCTTTTAAAACTGATTGAAGAACCACCCGCCAATACCCTATTCATATTGGTTGCCGAAAATGAAGACCTCATTTTGCCAACCATTTTAAGCCGCTGCCAGCTTGTAAAAATAAATGCGCCTGATACCAACGATATCGCAGAAGCTTTGATAAAACGCGGCAATATTGATTCCGCTGCGGCGTATCAAACCGCGGCTATTTCGCAGGGAAATTACCGTGAAGCCTTACAGTTACTGCAAAACGCATCGGAAGACTGGCAGAGTTTGCTGCGCGAATGGCTGAATGCTATTTTAAAAAATGGCCCGGCAGCACAGGTAAAATGGATTGACGAGGTTAATAAGCTTGGCCGCGAAAAACAGAAACAGTTTTTACTCTATTTTATTCATCTGTTGCATCAAAGCATTCGCATACGTTTTGCCGGCAATAACGCCATTTCCATTGACGAAACTGAAAGAGACTTTGCAGAGCGCCTTAACAAATTTGCACAGCTAAACCATCAGCAGGCTATCATAGAAGAGCTGAACAAAGCTGTATATTACATTGAGCGCAATGCGAATGCAAAAATGCTTTTTCACGCGCTAACCATTAAATTATATCATGTTATACGAAACAATGCCTTAATTTTAACGCCTTAGGATTGTAAATATTTTTAATATTTGCAATATGTGAAGATGGATTTTTGTGGAGCCGGCCAATGAACAATGGTCATCACGGTTGCGTCGCACACTGCGGCTGAGGAATATATTCCGGCTGCAGTTTCAAATGCAAAAAGAGTTTACAAATACAAACGTTATACATTAATGAAACGTTTTTTAAATATAAACACTACAGTTCAACAGCATTTATGCAGTTGAAGTGATGCGACGCAACCG
>JAEWBD010000066.1 GCA_023391315.1 Bacteroidota bacterium
CTGTTGGTAAGCCTTATTATTGCGTTCATACTTAAAAGGAAAAATCCTAAGGAATTTTATGCAGCAAACGCATAAGTTTTCTGCTAAAAACAATACACTTACGATTGTTAGTTTTATAACATTTTCTTGGGTGCATTTTGGCCGATTAAAAAGTAATATTGCGGTATAACCTTGCATTTATGAAGAGAATATTCATCACGCTAACCATCGCGTGTTTTTCAGTCTTATCTTTTGCCCAGCCGGCTCCGGAAGCTGATACGGTAATCAACGATTCTGTTGCTGTTAAAACAGCCGGAATGGACCGGATTGCAAAACTTGAAAATGATGTAAAAGAATTGAAGGCCTCTAACGAAATTCTGCAAAAGCAAATTGCAGAATTAAGAAACCAGCTTCAGGTAAAAAAGAAGAAGCTCACGGTTTCCCGAACAGGCAGTAAACAACCTGTCTGGATTGAAGATTAGTTTAAAAAAAAGCGGTTATCAGTAGCCGCTTTTTTTATAACCTCTAACCTGCAATTGAGCAGATGGTTTTTGATATGTAAATCGCATAGTGTTATTTTTACACTTCTATTGCGAATAAAAACTACTTGCCATGCCTTCAGCAGAAGTTATTTCCGGTATAAAAAAACAAGACGATACAAACCATGCCCTGGAACAGGTTCAGCAACTGGTTGAAACTTACCCGCGTGTGCCCATAACAGTTGACTGTGTGATCTTTGGTTTTGATAATAATGAACTTAAAGTGCTGCTTATACGGAGCGATCTTGAAATGTTTGAAGGAAAATGGACGCTGCTTGGAGATTTTGCACATGATGATGAAGAACTGGATGATGCCGCCTACCGCGTTTTGCGTGAAAGAACGGGTATGGAGGATGTTTATCTCGAACAGGTTAAAACATTCAGTAAGCCGCACCGGCATCCAGGCGGCCGCGTAATTACGGTGGCTTATTGTTCTTTGCTGAATACAGAACATCATTCGCTCAATATTCTTGATAACGAATTGCACTGGCATACAGTGAAAACAGCCTGCAATATGGCTTTTGATCATAAAGAAATACTGGACGTTTGTTATAAATGGCTTCAGAAAAGAATGCTGGAACATCCGCTGGGCTTAAATCTTTTGCCCGAAAAATTTTCTTTGCGTGAACTGCAGAATTTATATGAAGCAATTCTCGATATAAAACTCGACCGCCGTAATTTTCGCAAGAAATTCTTTTCTATGGATTTTTTAATTGATACGGGCGAATACGAAGATGATGTGCATCACCGGCCCGGCAGATTATACCGTTTTGATTTTGACAAATACCGTCAGAATAAGAAGAAATGGACAGGAATTGAGTTTTAAAAGCATTCCTATGCAGCAGGCCCATCCTTCTACCATACAACCGATTCTTTTAGCAGGCTTTATCGCCGGCACATTAGATGCTGCAGGCGCCGTAATTGTGTATTGCCTCCTGATGAAAGTTGTAACCGTTACGCAGTTATTTCATGGCATTGCCGCGGGCTTGTTTGGCGATACGATTATTGGCAGTGAAAATGTGATGGCTGTTATTGGATTGCTGCTGCATTATTTTATTGCTTTTTGCTTTGCAGCAGGATATTTTTTTGTTTATCCGCATTTGCGTTTTTTGCAAAAAAACGTGTTTATAAGCGGCTTGCTATATGGCCTTATTGTTTGGATAATAATGAACCTTATTATAGTGCCTTTATCACGTACTCATCATTCCCCGCCAACCTGGCCGGGCTTTCTTCGCGGAGCGGGCATTTTAATGGTATGCATTGGGTTGCCTGTCAGTTTTATAACAGCATCGTTTTACAGAAGGAAAATGAAAGTTCAGGAATAATTATTCCGGGCTAAGTATTAAAAATTGCCTTTCAAAAAATAATTATAATTTTTTTTCTTTACTTCAATATGTTTATCTGCTAAAAACCGCATAATGAAACACACTATGAAATACACTTTAATTCTTTTGTTTTTTTGTATTGCTTATGCATCAAAAGCACAGAATGATTCTGCTGTTACCTTAAAGTCAATATTGCTGGAGCAACTTAAAACAACGCATAATGTGAAGGATTGGTTTGTGCCGCCAAACATTGCCGTTGCAGGGTTAACACCTGAACAGGCTAACTGGAAAGACAGTTCCGGCAACCATTCCATAGCGCAACTCACAACGCATTTAGTTTTCTGGAATAAAAGGGTGTTGAATAATTTAAGGGGTATCAAACAGGATCCTTTTAATGCTGATAATAAAGAGACCTTTTCCCCGGTTGATGAAAAATCGTGGCCGGCAACTATTAAAGAATTAGACAGCGTACTAACAGGAATTGAAGTTGCTGTACAAAATGCAGATGATGCAACATTGGCAAAAATAGCTTCAACCGTTGCACATATTGGTACGCACAATGCTTATCACGTAGGGCAAATTATTTACATAAGAAAAATGAAAGGCTGGTGGGATGATAACAACGGGGTGAAGTAATCTTATGTGGGTTAGCGCATGAATATGAATCGTCACACGTGCATGTGGAGAAGTAAAAATTTATTACTTTAATCGGCGGCTTCTGTCCAGCGGTCACGCTCATCAGGCGAAAACTTCCAGGGTGCAAAATTGCTTTCAATATTGCCGAACATGGCGTTCCATTCCTGCGGCGCATTGCTTTCTTCCATCACCAGGTATCTTCTTAACTGTATAATAATATCCAACGGATTAATACTTACCGGGCATTCTTCAACACAGGCCTGGCAGGTGGTGCAGGCGCGTAATTCTTCAGGCGTTATATAATTATGCAGCAATGATCTATTATCGCTTGTAAAAGATTTGTTTTGATTAATATTTTTTCCAACTTCTTCTGCCCGGTCACGGGTTTTCATCATAATTAAACGCGGGCTTAAAACCTTGCCTGTAATATTGGCCGGGCAGGCTGCCGTGCAGCGCCCGCATTCAGTACAGCTATAAGCATCCAGCAGGTTCTTCCAGCTTAAATCAAAAATATCCTTTGCGCCAAATTTTTTATGATCGGGTGCGGCTTCTGCAGGCGCCAGTTCGGGTTGCATGGCATATAAAACTTCCTGCTGAATTTCGGGCATATTATCCAGCTTGCCCTTTGGCTCAAGGCTGCCATAATAAGCATTGGGAAAGGCAAATAAAATATGTAAATGTTTGGAGTAAGGTAGATAATTTAAGAATGCAAATATGCCGGCAATATGTAGCCACCAGCAGGTTCTTTCGAGTATCATTAATGCATGATCGCTCATGCCTGCAAACAAGGGCTGCAGGAATTGGGAAAAAGCAAAATTACCGGTAGCATGTTGAGCATATTCACCATAGCCGCGGGTTTGTAAAGTGGCATCGGCGGCATTCATCGTGAGAAAAAAGCTCATCAGTAAAATCTCCGTAATAAGGATATAGTTGGCATCGCTTTTAGGCCAGCCATCCAGTTCTTTCATCCACAGGCGTCTTACATGCAGTATATTTCTTCTTATTAAAAAAATAACACAAACTGTAAGCACGCCAACTGCTAAAAATTCAAATGCATTAATAAGCCAGGGATACAGGCCAGCCAAAGGCTTCGCAAAGATTCTGTGTGTGCCAAAAATGCCATCAATAATTATTTCAAGCACTTCAAGGTTGATGATGATAAAGCCTGCATAAATTACAAAGTGCATTACGGCCACCAGAGGGTTGCGAAACATTTTCTTCTGTCCGAATGCAAGCAGTAAAACATTTTTCCAGCGCTGCGGTTTATTATCGTTAATTGTTTCATCCCTGCCAAGCAAAATATTCCTTCTTACCTGGCCTGTTTTTCTTGCAAAAAGAAAGATGGCTGCGGCGGCAATCACAATAAATACTACCTGTAAAATAATATGCATAGAATTTATGTATAACGAAGATAAAGTTCGCGTAAATGCTTCATTATAAAAACTCTTATCTTATTTTTATAGCATGCAAAACAAAACTATATTAACGGCAGAAGTATCTGAAGAAAAGTTTCACCGCATAGCGCTTGAAGTGGCTGAAAATTTAAGCGAAGACAATACGGAGCTGATTATAATTGGCATTGAAGGTGCTGGTAAATTTGGAATAGAAGGTGCAGGCAATCTTATTGCTGCCAAAGTTGCAACACACTTAAAAAAATACATATCCATACCTGTAAAAACAATTTCCCTTCATCTTGATAAGCAAAAGCCTGCTGTTATTACTTTAAGTGAAGAAATAAATTTTGATGACAAAAATGTTTTGCTGGTAGATGATGTAAGCAACAGCGGTAAAACCTTGATGTATGCTTTAAAGCCTTTTATGCAATATCACCCAAAGCGAATTCAGACACTCGTGCTGGT
>JAEWBD010000107.1 GCA_023391315.1 Bacteroidota bacterium
GAGTGTACATTGCTGATACGGCAAGAACCAAAGCACCGTACAAAACGGTAAATAATGATTACAGTTTATTAGATGCCAGTGACCTGGTTTTTATTGATGCGCCCGGAACGGGCTTCGGCCAGGTGATTACCAAAGATTTAGGCGGCGCGGGCAACAACAAAGACTTTTTTGGTATTGACCAGGACGGCCAGGCATTTGCTTCTTTCATTACAAAATTCCTTTCCGATTATAACCGCTGGAATTCGCCTAAATATTTGTTTGGCGAAAGTTATGGCACTTTCCGTTCTGCTGTGGTGGCCAATATTCTCGGTTCTGATAAAGGAGTTGCCCTGAATGGCATCATCCTGTTATCGCAATTGTTAACCTATGGAAATATGACGGAAATGACACAGGAAAACCCGGGCGATGGCTTGCCGTTTGAACTGGTATTGCCTTCTTTTGCGGCTACGGCCTGGTATCATCATAAACTGCCCGGCCAGCCGGCTAATCTTGAAGCTTTTTTGGCTGAAGTTGAAAATTTTGCACTCACCGATTATGCCGTAGCCTTGAATAAAGGCGCCGGACTTGATGCTGCGCAGTTTAACCAGGTGGCCGAAAAACTGCATCAATACACAGGTTTGCCGGTCGATTACATTAAAAAAGCCAACCTGAGAATTATCGGGCCGCAGTTTGAACAAACATTGTTAGGCGATTCGAGTAAAATTACGGGCCGCCTGGATTCACGTTTTTCCGGCGCTGCCATCGATCCTCTAAGTGAATATGCGCAGTATGATCCCATGGATTCTTACATTGACGGGGCTTTTACCGCAACTTTTAATAATTACGTACGCACCACTTTAAAGTATGGTATTGGTATGAATTATAAAACCTATGGCAATGTGCAACCCTGGGATTTTAAGCGCCGCGGTTATGTTGGTTTCCCGAATGTTATGAACGACCTGGCGCAGGCAATGATTTATAACCCTGATATGAAGGTGATGCTGAATATGGGTTATTTTGATTTAGGCACACCATATTTTGAAGGTATTTATGAAATGCGGCATTTGCCTATTCCTGCCGCATTGCAAAAGAATATTCAGTATTCCAAATACCAGTCGGGCCACATGGTTTATCTGCACCCTGAGTCTTTGAAATTATTGCATGATAACGTGGCAAAGTTTATCAATTCCACTCACTAATTGTTTACAATGCCGTTTCTCACTTTTGCGGGAGACCTGTGAGCGCGTTCATTTACCATTAAAAGCAGAGCAGAAATGATCATACTTAAAGGCTTTGAAAAATATTATTTCCAAGGCCTTTTTACTGAAATCGACCAAAACTTTAATGCTTCCTTATCATTCACTAATTTTGCAACCCGTTTTGGATTTATACTTTTGATTTTTTACTTTTTTAATTTATGATAAATATTACGTTCCCGGATGGCGCTGTAAGACAATATGAAAGCGGCGTATCGCCGTTGGATATAGCAAAGTCGATAAGCGAAGGTTTAGCAAGAAAGATAATTGCAGCTAATGTAAACGGCAAAACCTGGGATGCAACGCGGCCTATAACAGAAGATGCGACCGTGAAATTATTGAAATGGGAAGACCCGGAGGGCAAATCTACCTTTTGGCATTCTACGGCGCACTTAATGGCAGAAGCAGTAGAAAGTATGTTCCCCGGCGTAAAATTCTGGGTTGGACCTCCGGTTGATAACGGTTTTTATTATGATATGGATTTGGGCGATAAAAAGATAACCGAAGAAGATTTGCGTGCTTTGGAAAAGAAGATGAATGAGCTGGCGAAGCAAAATAATCCCTACATAAGAAAAGAAACGCCAAAGGTAGAAGCCGTTGCCTATTTCACTGAAAAAGGTGATGAATATAAACTTGATCTGCTGCAAAACCTGGAAGATGGTAACATTACTTTTTATACACAGGGCAATTTTACTGATCTCTGCCGCGGCCCGCATATTCCTTCAACCGGTTTTATAAAAGCCATCAAGCTTACGAATATTGCCGGCGCTTACTGGAAAGGCGATGAAAAGAACAAACAGCTTACCCGTTTGTACGGCATATCATTCCCATCTCAAAAAGAATTGGATGAATATTTGGCGATGCTGGAAGAAGCAAAAAAACGCGACCACCGCAAGCTGGGTAAAGAATTGGGAATTTATACGATGGATGATGATGTTGGCCCGGGTTTGATTATGTGGCTGCCGAACGGAACTGTAATAATTGAAGAACTGGAAAAACTGGCAAAGGAAACAGAAGCAGCCGCAGGATATAAGCGTGTGGTTACACCGCATATTGCCAAAGAAAGCATGTATCTCACCAGCGGGCATCTGCCGTATTATGCCGACAGCATGTATCCGCCCATGGAAATGGAAGGAGAGAAGTATTACCTTAAATCCATGAACTGCCCGCACCATCATAAAATATACGCGGCAGAACCAAAGAGCTACCGCGATTTACCTTACCGCATTGCAGAATACGGTACGGTTTACCGCTATGAACAAAGCGGCGAATTATTCGGGTTGATGCGTGTTCGTTGCCTGCACATGAACGATGCACATATTTATTGTACCAAAGAACAGTTTGCAGATGAATTTCGCGCCGTGAATGATATGTACCTGAAGTATTTCAAAATTTTTGGTATTGATAAATATGTGATGCGCTTATCACTTCACTCCAAAGAAAAGCTCGGTATTAAATATGTAAACGAGCCGGAACTTTGGCAGGAAACCGAAGAAATGGTGCGCAACGTTTTGATTGAATCCGGAATTCCGTTTGTGGAAGTAGCTGATGAAGCCGCTTTTTACGGGCCAAAAATTGATGTGCAGATTTATAGCGTAATTGGCCGCGAATTTACTTTGGCCACCAACCAGGTCGATTTTTCGCAGCCACGCAGTTTTAATCTTACTTATACAAAACCTGACAATACTTCCGATGTTCCGTTAATTATTCATCGTGCGCCGCTGGGCACACATGAACGTTTTATCGGGTTTTTATTAGAGCATTATGCAGGAAGATTACCCCTGTGGCTGTCGCCGGTACAGGTGAAAATATTGCCTATCAGCGATAAATTTCTTCCTTACGCAAAAGAAGTATTTACGCAGTTAATAAAAGCTGGCATAAGGGTTGAGACAGATGAGCGCAGTGAAAAAATTGGCAAAAAAATCCGGGATGCGGAAATGGCCAAAGTGCCCTATATGCTGGTTATTGGTGAAAGGGAAACAACGGAAAGAAAACTCGCTATCAGGAAAAATAATAAGACAGAACCCGAATCGCAAACGATTGAAGAATTTATTAATTTACTGAAAGAAGAGATTGCAGAAAGAAAAGGATAATCTATTTTTACAGGATATATTTTTCATTCATTAAAATTTAATTTTAATTATTCACGAAACAAATTTGAATGGCTTTACCTCAGAGAGGAAGATTTAATCCTCGTTTTAACAGGCAACCGGAGCCTGAACATCGTATAAACGAAAGAATCCGGGTACCGCAGGTGCGCTTGGTAGGAGACAACGTAACTGTGGGTATTTACCCTACACAGGAAGCGTTGCGTATAGCGCAGCAGCAGGAGCTTGACCTTGTTGAAATTTCACCAAACGCCGACCCACCCGTTTGTAAAGTAATCGACTACAAGAAATTTCTTTACGAGAAAAAGCGTAAGGAAAAAGAAATGAAGGCGAATGCCAAACAAAGCGAAGTGAAGGAAATACGCTTTACGCCAGGCACCGACGATCACGACTTTGAATTTAAAACCAAGCATGCCGAGAAGTTTTTGAAAGAAGGCAATAAGGTAAAAGCTTATGTGCAGTTTAAAGG
>JAEWBD010000056.1 GCA_023391315.1 Bacteroidota bacterium
TCAATATACACATAGCTTCCGGTGCGTTTGCCATCGCCCGGCATAACTTTCCATTTGCCCGACATATATAATTTTACCAGCCTTGTAACAGCATTGCTTTCTGTTATAATCCCCGGCCCATAAATACGGGGCGGGTTTACTGTAACGATGCGCAGGCCATATTTGTTACAATATTCTTTTGCCAGTTCTTCGGCCTGCGTTTTAGTAGTTTCATAAATTGTAAAAGGCTTGCCTATTCTTCTATCCTCTTCTTTCACAGGCCTTTGGCCCGATGGCCCAAGCGTGCCGCCGGTTGAAGTGAATACAATATTATTAATGTTGTTTTTCCGTGCAGCATCAAACACATTTTTGGCACCTTCTACATTAAGCCTGTAAAAAATGGAAGCATCTTTGGCCCACACCCGCGCATAAGCAGCCAGGTGATAAACCTGTTCGCATCCCTGCATGGCTTCATGCATTGAAGCAGCATCCGTAATATCTCCCTTAAAAATTTTTATGTTGGAATGCTGCAAAACCGGAGTATTTACGTCCCGGCATAAGGCATGTACAATATTTCCATCACCGGCAAGCTTTTTAGCAAGGTTATTTCCAACATAACCGGTGGCACCTGTTATAAAAATTTTCATCAATCAATTGTTCTGAATAAAATACTGAGCTTGAAAAAAAGCAGCATTATTATTGTTGCCCTGCTGCAAGGATAAGCAAGTAATTGACTATCGAAAAATTTTTATTATGAAAAAATTTATATAAAAAATATTTTCATTGCTTATTAAATAAGCCTAAAGTATATAGGATTGAAAAATTTTATATGGGCTGTAAATCTTTATTTTTGCTGCTTACGAAAGGAAATTTTTTGCATGAAGAAGATAGAACTTGAAATTGTTGCATTATCGCATAGCATTACACAAACGCATTCGTATGCAGTTGTTTTGGGTGAAGTAAATGGGTTGCGGCGTTTGCCCATTGTTATTGGCGGTTTTGAAGCCCAGGCCATCGCCGTTGCACTTGAGCGCATGCAGCCCAGCCGCCCGCTTACACACGACCTTATGAAAAATTTTATGTATGCCTTTAATATAGAGTTGATGGATATAGTGATCAACGATTTGCAGGAAGGCATTTTTTATTCAAAGCTCGTATGCGTAAATGAACATGATACCATTGAGATTGACAGCCGCACCAGCGATGCATTAGCGCTTGCCGTACGGTTTGGATGCCCCATTTACACCTATGAAAATATACTGGAAAATGCAGGCATTTTAATGGAGGACGAAGCAAGGCAAAAAAAATCTGACATTACCGTTGAAGAGCCGGGTGCTTCTGCAGGTGATAAAGATTTAAGCAAGATGAGCCTGGAAGACCTGCAGAAACTGCTTTCCGAAGTTTTGGAACATGAAGATTACATCCGCGCTATTGAAATAAGGGATGAAATAAACAAGCGCAAGTAATATTCAATTTTTTTGTTTTGATAGTTTTTCCCAATTGCAAAATAAATCTCGGCCTAAGCATTATTGGCAAAAGAAGCGACGGGTATCATAACCTTGAAACCTTTTTTTATCCCTTGCCTTTTTATGATGTGCTGGAAGTAATTCATCATGCTCACCAGGATGAGGATTGTACATTAATAACTTCTGGAATTGAAATTGAAGGCCCGCCTGAAACCAATCTCTGTGTAAAAACATACCGGCTTTTAAAACATGATTTTCCGCAATTGCCTTCTGTAAAAATTCATCTTCATAAAACAATTCCTGCAGGTGCAGGCCTGGGCGGTGGCAGTGCCGATGGCGCTTTTATGCTGATGCTTTTAAATGATAAATTCAAACTGCATCTTACGAAAGAGAAACTGTTACATTATGCGCTGAGGCTTGGCAGCGATTGCCCTTTCTTTATTATCAACAAACCTGTTTTTGCTACACAACGCGGCGAAGTAATGCAGCCGGTTCAGCTTAATTTATCAGGATATCATTTAATGTTGATTAACCCCCGTATTCACGTAAACACAGGCTGGGCATTTTCACAGGTTAATTATTCATACCAAAATAATATCAGCAACATTGTTGAACAGCCCATGGAAAACTGGCAGGGAAAACTGGAAAACGCTTTTGAAAAACCTGTTTTTGAAAAATATCCCGAGGTCAAAACAATTAAAGAACTGCTTCTTAAAAACGGCGCATTGTTTGCTTCAATGAGTGGAAGCGGCAGCAGCGTATATGGCATTTTCAGCAATCCGGCCAATGTTAACCACAATATGTTTCCGCCGCATTACTTTATAAAGCAATTAGTTCTGTGACAATCATTCTACGCCTATTTTAATATTTGTGTATTTATTACACTATACATACTTTCGTTAATAAGCCCCTGAAAAACATGGCATAGCTTGTATTATTAAAAATTAAAATTTTATTCGTTGGAAACTGGACAGCAAAACAATGACAAACAGCAAAATGCTGTTTCCATAAATAATCCGGATGAAAGCCTATCCGCCCCGAAATCAGTAAAAAAATCAGCGGAAAAAAAAGCAAAATCTGACCGGCCTAAAAAGGCCGCCAAACAGGCTGAAGCCATCAAGCCCAAAGCTGCAGCTAAGAAGCCAACTCCAAAAAAGGTTTCCTCTGTTGCAACCAAAGCAAAAGTTCTTAAAAAAGCCACTAAACCAGCTAAAAAAACGGCTGCAACAAAAATTATTTTTCAGCTAAAATTTCATACAAAACCTGGCCAGTTGCTTTTTGTTACGGGCGATCATCCAATAGTTGGCAATGAAAATATTGCAAATGCGCTACCGCTTCAATATCTTAATGAAGAAACCTGGGCTGCTTCAGTTGACATAGATGCAGCATCTGTGCCTGAACAAGGTATTCAGTACAATTATATTTTAAAGAATCAAGATGGTTCGGTTATGTACGATTGGGGCAATGATAAAAAACTCATGCCCGGTTTATTTAAATATGAAGAAGTATTAATTGCCGATTCGTGGAATTTTGCCGGTTATTACGATAATGCATTTTATACCGAACCTTTTCAAAATGTATTACTGAAAAACAATCATACTGAAGTAAAAATTAAAGAGCCCAGGAAATTTACACACCAGTTCAGGATAAAAGCACCCTTATTAAAAAAGGGAGAAACCATTTGCCTCCTGGGCTCTGCCGCAGAAACAGGAAAGTGGACGGCAGAAACTCCTGTCTTGTTAAGCAGGAAAACAGGCGAAGATTTTCACAGTGTTTCACTTGATCTTACCAAAGTCGATTTCCCGCTTATATATAAATATGGCGTTTACGATACCATTAGTGAGAAATTCCTTCGTTATGAAGATGGCAAGAACCGCATACTCTTCCAGGCGCATGCGGCTGCTAAAAACAAAATAAGCATCGTTAACGACGGGTTTATTATTCTGCCCGATAATACCTGGAAAGGCGCCGGCGTTTCCATACCGGTATTTAGTTTAAGAAGCAAGAACAGTTGGGGCGTTGGTGAATTTGCTGATATAAAATTGTTGGTTGACTGGGCCAAAAAAACCGGCCTGCAGTTAATACAAATATTGCCGGTGAATGATACCAATGCAACCGGCACGTGGAGCGACTCTTACCCTTATGCCGCTATTTCAGCCTTTGCATTGCATCCTATGTATATTAACCCGGATGCGCTTGCCACTAAGAAAAATAAAAAATTATTAGATGCAGCTAAAGAAGAAAGACTGGCCCTTAATGAAAAAGATACCGTGGATTATGAAGGAGTAAACAATTTGAAATGGAAGCTGCTGAAAGAAATTTATGCGCTGCAGAAAAAAGAAACTTTTGCCTCGGCCACTTTCAAAGCTTTTTATAAAAAGAACCAGCATTGGCTGGCTCCATATTCGGCCTTTTGCTATTACAGGGATTTGTATAATACCTCCGATTTTAATAACTGGCCGGCTCACAAAATCTTTGACGCAGATGAGGTAACCAAATTATTCGATAGCGCAAAAACGGCTGATGCGGTTTTACTGCATTGTTTCATACAATATCATTTGCATTTGCAGCTGCAGGATGCAACGGCGTATGCACATGAAAAAGGTATAATCATTAAAGGCGATATTCCAATCGGCATTTATCGTTATGGCGCAGATGCCTGGCAGCATCCTGATTTGTTTAACATGCATTTACAATCCGGTGCACCGCCGGATGATTTTGCCGTAAAAGGACAGAATTGGGGTTTCCCTACTTACAACTGGCAGAAAATGGAAGCCGATCATTTTGCCTGGTGGCGCCAGCGTTTTGAACAGATGAGTTATTATTTTGATGCTTTCCGCATAGATCATATTCTTGGTTTCTTCCGCATCTGGTGCATTCCCATGCATGCGGTAGAGGGCATTATGGGACATTTTGAGCCATGCATACCTGTGCATGTGCACGAGTTTCATAAAAGAAATATTTGGTTTGATTATGTGCGTTATAGCAAACCTTATATTACCGATCAACTGCTGCATGATGAGGTAGGCGATGAAGCTGCACACTTCAAACAAACATACCTGAAAGCTAATGGGGACGGCACTTACAGCCTGCTTGACGAATATGCAACACAACGAAAGGTAGAGGAACACTTTACGGCATTTGAAACGGCCGAACCTGATATTTGGATAAAGCAAAAATTATTTGACCTTATTTCCAATGTTATTTTATTTGAAGCAGAAGGCACAAACGGGCAGCAGTTTCATTTTCGCTTTTCAATTGAGACAACCAAATCATTTCAATATCTCGACCAGCATACACAAAACCAGTTAAAGGAACTATACACTGATTATTTCTTTCGCCGGCAGGATGAATTCTGGAGAAAAGAAGCGCTTAAAAAACTGCCCGCTTTGAAGCGCTCAACCAATATGCTTATTTGTGGTGAAGACCTTGGCCTCGTGCCGGGTTCCGTTCCTGAAGTAATGAAGCAACTTGGTTTGCTCAGCCTTGAAATTCAGCGCATGCCCAAGCAGATTGAGCGCGAATTTTTTCATCCGGATGATGCACCCTATTTAAGTGTTGTGACGCCATCCACACATGACATGAATACTATTCGTGGCTGGTGGGAGGAAGACCGCGCAAAAACGCAGCGTTTCTTTAATTACCAGCTTGGCCAGTGGGGCGATGCGCCTTATTTCTGTGAACCATGGATTAACCGTGCAGTTATAATTCAGCATTTATATTCACCGGCTATGTGGAGTATTTTCCAGTTGCAGGACATTCTCGGCATGAGCGAAGAACTACGCAGGCAGAATCCGAACGAAGAACGCATTAATGTACCGGCCATTCCAAAGTATTACTGGCGTTACCGCATGCATTTACTGCTTGAAGATTTATTAAATGCTGATATGTTTAATGCAGAATTGCATGGCAATATAGAAGCCTGCGACAGAACAGTTGAAGGAGCATGAACCTCTCTTCATTTGCGAAGAGAGGTTGATTAAGCTTATATCATTTCGCTTTGCAGCAAAGGATTTTTTATTTCGCTGCGCATTTCATTATAATTTTTAGCAGCGGCAACAAATTCAACAAATAAAGGTGCTGGTTTTTCAACCGTGCTCTTTAATTCGGGATGGTATTGAACGCCGATAAAGAAAGGGTGATCTTTTACTTCCAGTATCTCAACAAGGTTTGTATCGGGGTTAATGCCACTTGCTATCATGCCGTTCTTTTCAAACTGGTCAAGGTATTTATTATTAAATTCATAACGGTGACGATGTCTTTCGCTTATTAATGTTTTATCATAAATACGATGCGCCAATGTGCCCGGTTTTATTTCGCATGGATAAGCACCTAACCGCATAGTGCCGCCCAGCTTTTTAATTTTCTTTTGTTCTTCCATCATATCTATAACCGGGTCAGGTGTTTGCGGGTCCATTTCTGTTGAATGCGCTTTTTCAATACCCAGCACATTGCGGGCAAATTCAATGGCAGCCATTTGCATACCCAAACAAATACCAAAGAAAGGGAGATTATTTTCACGGGCATATTGCACGGCAATAATCTTTCCTTCAATGCCACGCTTGCCAAAACCTGGCGCAACCAGTAAGCCATCAAGAGGCTCAAGCTTCTCTTTTACATTCTGTTTGTTTAGGCTTTCACTATGTACATCTATCACGTTTACCTTTACCTCATTCATAGCACCCGCATGTATAAAACTTTCCAGGATAGATTTATAAGCATCCTGCAGTTCCATATACTTGCCAATGAGGCCAATATTTACTTTACTCTTCGGGTATTTCAGCTTATCAAGAAAAGCTTTCCAGTTTTTAAGGTCTGCTTCGGGAACAAGTGTTGTATTTAATTTCTTTAAGGTAATTATATCAAGCTTTTCACGCAGCATGGTAAGCGGTACTTCGTAAATAGTGGAAGCATCCATTGCTTCAATCACAGCTTCGGGTTTTACATTACAGAACAAAGCAATCTTTTTCTTTAAATCATTATTCAAAGGCTCTTCTGTTCTGCAAACAATAATATCAGGATGCACACCCGTTTCACTCAGCATCTTTACGCTGTGCTGCGTTGGTTTTGTTTTTAATTCTTTGGCTGCACGCAAATAAGGGATTAAAGTAAGATGAATAACGCACACATCACCTTCAGGTAATTCCCATTGCAACTGGCGCACAGCTTCTATAAACGGAAGGCTTTCAATATCACCAACCGTACCACCAATTTCAGTAATTACAATATCGTAATTGCCATCGTTGCCCAGCAATACCATGCGGCGTTTTATTTCATCCGTAATATGCGGAACCACCTGAACGGTCTTTCCTAAAAATTCACCGGCACGTTCTTTATCAATCACGGTCTGATAAATTCTGCCGGTAGTTACATTATTAGCCTGTGAAGTGTAAATATTCAGGAAACGTTCGTAGTGGCCAAGATCAAGGTCAGTTTCGGCGCCATCTTCAGTTACATAACATTCACCATGCTCGTAAGGGTTTAATGTGCCGGGATCTATATTTATATAAGGGTCCAGTTTTTGAATGGTTACCCTGAAACCCCTTGCCTGCAATAGTTTTGCAAGCGACGCTGCAATAATGCCTTTACCTAAACTGCTTGTTACACCACCGGTAACAAAAATATATTTTGCCATAACTTAATTATTTATAGTTATAATAATTTAATGTTTGAGCGCTATGCCCTGGTGTTTTATTTTGTTACCGGCAGCAGTAAATCTGCTAAACATGATTGCGTCGCATCATTTGTACTGCATATATGTTTATTCAACAAAAAAAGAAAACCCGCACAGCAAATACTGTGTTTGTTTTCATCAATCTTATTTTATGATTAGATTTCCGGTGACCGGAGAGAAGAAATTTCTCAGTGGTCATGCAAAGCTAAAATATATTTCTTGCGTTTAAAAATTTCAATGTGAAAACTGCAATGAAATTGGAAAATTTTTTATTCTTCTTATGAAATGGGCAAACATATTTTTTGCGGCTTACCTTTGCAGCCCAAAATGATTCTTCACCATAAAAATTATATATGAAAGTTACTGTTGTAGGCGCAGGCGCCGTGGGTGCAACCTGTGCTGATAACATTGTGCGTAAAGAGATAGCGCATGAAGTTGTATTGCTTGACATTAAAGAAGGTCTTTCCGAAGGCAAAGCCCAGGATATGATGCAAACCGCCGCCCTGCTTGGTTTTGATACACGTATCAGCGGCAGCACCGGCGATTATGCTAAAACTGCAAACAGCGATATTGTCGTTATCACATCAGGCCTGCCCCGCAAACCAGGCA
>JAEWBD010000160.1 GCA_023391315.1 Bacteroidota bacterium
CAGCTGATATGACCATTTCCACCGATGAGCAAATGGAAGTAATGATGCTGGAAGCTTTGGATAAAAGCCTGCGCAAGCAGGACGCTATTTTACAGCAGGAACTTGGTAAAAAAGAATATTCTATCAGCGATCTTGAACATAGTGCAATAGCCAGCGTTTCGGGCAAGCAGGCTAAAACAAGCTATATGAATATCTTAAAGATTGTGCAAACAGACAGTGCTACTACCAATGTAAGCCTGCTGGCCGATCTTGAAGAATACCTGGATGGAAAAAAGAGTTCATTGCAAAATAAAACCACAGCGCCACCCGATTATCGTGCAGAATCAATAAAAGATAATTACTACGATATAAATGATAAATATTATGGCAACGGCGATGTTATGGCAAACGATCCTGATCATGGTACGCATGTAACCGGTATTATAGGTGCACAACGCGATAACAAAATTGGTGTGGATGGCATTGCAGATAATGTGCAGGTAATGATGGTGCGTGCTTTACCTCCCGGCGGTGATGAGTATGATAAAGATGTGGCGCTGGCCATAAAATATGCGGTTGATAATGGCGCAAAAGTGATTAACATGAGCTTTGGTAAAAGCTTTTCACCGCAAAAAAAATGGGTGGATGAAGCAGTGAAATATGCCGAAGACCACGACGTATTGCTGGTGCATGCAGCCGGTAATGAATCGAATAATATTGATTCGGTTGATAACTTTCCAAATCCGGATTTCCTTAACACTGCAAATGCACCCGATAATTTTATTACAGTTGGCGCTTATGGCGATCCTAAAATTAATAACGGTAAATTCATAGCCTATTTTAGTAATTATGGCAAAGGCACGGTTGATATTTTTGCGCCCGGTGTAAAAATTTATTCAACATTGCCGCATAGTTATGGTTACCACGATGGCACCAGCATGGCTTCACCGGTTGTTACAGGCGTTGCGGCATTGCTTCGTTCTTATTATCCGCAGTTAACGGCGGCGCAAATAAAATATGCATTAACCGGTTCGGCAACACATTTGGACACAGTTAATAAGCCTTTAAAGGATGACAATTCAACAGATGAGCCAATTGAAATGAGTGAACTTACCAGCGGCGGCTTGCTAAATGCGGCTGCGGCTGTAAAGCTGGCCTCCACCTTAAAGCCTGAAACAAAAAAAGTAAACAGCAAACCTTTGCAAAATAACCTTGAAAAAAAATAATTATGGCAAGACCACAGGCTAACGAATCAGCGCCTTATTATCAAAAATATATTATGCTGGCGGAAGGCGATTCTGTAATGGAACTGGTAAACAAATATGCCTTCGATATACAGGAATTCTATAACAATTTGCCAGAAAGCAAGGCGGATTTTGCTTATGCAGAAAATAAGTGGACAGTAAAGCAGGTATTACAGCACCTTGCCGATGCGGAACGCGTTTTTGCTTATCGTGCCTTGCGCATAAGCCGCGGCGACATAACGCCACTGGCTTCTTTTGAAGAAAATGCTTATGTTGAAAATGGCTTTGCAGAAGAAAGAAGCTTGTCTTCACTTAAGCAGGAGTTTAATTCGGTTCGCGCCGCCACCGATATATTTCTGTTAGCTTTAAATGAAGATCAGATTAACCGCACAGGTACGGCTTCCAATAGTACTGTTTCGGTAAATGCCCTTGCTTATATTATTTACGGCCATCTTTTACACCATCGCAATATTTTGCAGGAACGCTACGGTGTTTAGCCTTTTTCGTGCCCTAATCATAATGGCGGGGTGCCGGTGTTTATAGCAAGATGATTTTATTGCGTAATAGCTTAAGCTTCTATTCCTCAAAAGGTTATATAGCGGAATAAAATATTGTATTTGTGAATCGTCAATGCCGGGTTATAAACTCCGCAAACACTCAACATTTAACCTTAAACTTTAATATATTTGCGCCCATTTTAAGCTATGAGTGTTCAGCAAGACAATCGTTTCCAGGCCATAATTTCCCATGCTAAAGAATATGGATTTGTATTTCCTTCCAGCGAAATCTATGATGGTTTAAGCGCTGTTTATGATTATGGCCCATACGGAAGCGAGCTGAAAAAGAATATCCGTGACTACTGGTGGAAAAGCATGACGCAGATGCACGAAAATATCGTGGGTATTGATGCGGCTATTTTCATGCACCCAACCACCTGGAAGGCCAGCGGCCACGTGGATAGTTTCAGCGACCCGATGATTGACAACAAAGACAGCAAGAAACGTTACCGCGTAGATCATCTTATTGAAGCGCATGCCGATAAATTAAAAGAAGAAGGTAAGGAAGACCTGGCCAACGCTGTTTTAAAAGAGCTGGAAGTGCTGGATGCAAAAGGCGATTTGGATGGTTTAAAGAAGCTGATTGATGATAATAAGATCGTTTGTTCCATAAGTGGCACTTCTAACTGGACTGACATTCGCCAGTTCAACCTCATGTTCAAAACGGAGTTTGGCGCCGTTGCCGGCGATAACCCAGATGACAATGTTGTTTACCTCCGGCCCGAAACGGCACAGGGCATTTTTGTAAACTTTTTGAACGTTCAAAAAACATCAAGGCTTAAAATTCCCTTTGGTATTGCACAAACAGGCAAGGCTTTTCGTAATGAAATAGTGGCCCGCCAGTTTATTTTCCGCATGCGTGAATTCGAGCAGATGGAAATGCAGTTCTTTATTCGTCCCGGCACACAGAAAGAATGGTATGAATACTGGAAAGAAGAAAGGCTGAAATGGCATTTAAGCCTTGGTATTCCCGCAGAAAAATACCGTTATCATAACCATACCAAACTGGCGCATTACGCTGATGCTGCCTTGGATATTGAATATGAATTTCCCATTGGTTTTAAGGAAGTGGAAGGCATACATTCAAGAACGGATTTCGATTTAAGCCAGCATCAAAAATACAGCGGTAAAAACTCACCTATTTCGATAATGAACTTAACCAGCATTATATTCCTTACGTAATTGAAACTTCCATTGGTTTAGACAGGATGTTTTTACTCATCTTAAGCCATGCCTACGAGGAAGAAAAATGGGTAAAGGAAGATGGGAGGGAAGATAGCCGCGTAGTATTGCGTATTCCTGCAAAAATTGCCCCGGTTAAATTAGCGGTGTTGCCGCTGGTTAAGAAAGATGGCTTGCCGGAAATTGCAAGAAGCATCATTGCTGAATGCACGCCTTATTTTAAATGTTTTTACGAAGAAAAAGATACGATAGGCAAACGTTACCGCAGGCAGGATGCTGTGGGAACGCCTTTTTGCGTTACGGTTGACCAGCAGACAAAAGAGGATGGAACTGTTACAATAAGATACAGGGATACCATGCAGCAGGAACGGATACCGATAGAATCCATCAAAGATAAATTACAAGGTTTGTTAATATTAAATGCATAACCGCGACTAACGCAGTAAACTATTTTCTAACTTGATCCGTATAAATACGGAATGCTATATGTGTTTTGAAAATTAATAATATAGATCTATGATATCAACAGTAGTTGCTGCCATTGCAGCTTTTTGCCTGGGTTTACTATATAAAAGGGTAATGGTAGCCAAGCAAAAAAAGAGAATACTTCGGCTTGAAGATGAAATGCTTTCTAATCATTCAACCATATTAGGCCTTGAAAAATAGATAGCTGAAATTCTGAAAGAAAGTGAAAATTATAAGCCAACTGACCGCAATCTGAAAGTCTCCTAACCATACAGCTCCAGGTGTATAGATTTTTTATCGTATCCCATTGAAAGGATATTTTGTTTTGCCTCATCAATCATATTTTTCCACCCGCATAAATAGAAATCAGCATTGGGCTTTTGTACAGTAAGAATGTCCTGGTAAATACCATGCACATAACCATGCCTTATTGTTTCATTGCCTTTGTCCTCCCTGGAATAAGAAGGCAGGTAATAAAAATTACTGAGTTTTTCGCTGGCCGCCTTCATCTCTTCTCCATATAAACTGTCGCATAATTTGCGGCAACCGAAAATGAGGTAGATGTTTTTATGCTCAAGCTTATGCAGCTGAATATAATTTATCATAGAGCGAAAAGGTGCAATGCCCGTGCCCGTACAAATAAAAAACAGGTCTTTATCTAGCTCTTCAGGCAAGGTAAAAACGCCCTGCGGCCCCCGCACCGGAACCTCGGTGCCCACTGAAACTTCGTTAAAGAGGTAATGCGTGCCTGTCCCGCCTTCCAGCAAAACAATTACCAGCTCAATTATGTTTGTTCCATCTGGGTGTGAAGCAATGGAATAACTTCTCCAGCGTTTAACAGGTTTATCGCCAATTGGCAAATCAAGCGTTACAAACTGGCCCGGCTTAAAATCAAAAACCGGAAGTTCAGGTATCTCAATCCAAAAACGCAGTACGGCTTCATTAATTTTTTCAATCCTGGTAAACCGGCCTGTTCTCCAAGGTGATGGCATAGCAAAATTTTAAGTAAGATACAAATTCAAAGTTTTCAAAAGCAAGTATTTATACTTTTTTTCAGAATCAAAAACATTAGCGTGTTTTATAGAACCAATGATTATAAAAGCGGTTATGTGCGGTTTTAAGAAAGTATTTATGCACATTTTTGCGGGTATTTGCATTTTAATTATGATTTCCTTCTATATTCGTTAACGAAACAAAAGCTATGCTTAAAAGAGAAAGGCAATCACTTATACTGCATGAGGTGAACCTGCACAATAAAGTATTATCTGTCGATTTAAGTAAAAGGATTAATGTTTCTGATGACACCATCCGCCGCGACCTGCACGAATTATCAAAATCCGGAAAAGTTATAAAAGTGCACGGAGGCGCCTTATCACCATCATTTTATAATTCGCATTCAACACCGAAAAGCATTTATGCTTATGAGGAAAAGAAAATAATTGCGGAAAAAGCTGTGCAGCTTATAAAAGATGGAATGTTTGTTCATTCCAGCGGCGGCACCACAATAATTGAAATGGCGCGGATATTACCGCATAACCTGCATGCTACCTTTATATCCGGCAGTATACCTGTATTATCTGAATATATCCTTCACCCGAATATAGAAGTAATAGTTGTTGGTGATAAAGTTTCAAAAAGCTCCATGATAACCGTGGGTCCGGATGCTGTTTCCAAAATAAAAGAACTGAGGGCAAATTTGTGTTTTTTAGGCGTTAACGCCATTAATACCACCGGGGTATCAGATAACGATTGGGAAGTGGCACAGGTAAAAAAAGCAATGATAGAATCATCAGATAAACAGGTTTGCTTAACCATTTCAGAAAAGCTCAACACAAGGCAACCTGTTCACATTTGCGGCCTCAATAAAGTTGGTATACTTATAACCGAATTATCTCCTGATGATGAGAAACTGAAACCATACAGGGACGCAGGAATTGAGGTTTTGTAATTTTTAATTAACTGTAAGCTTATAACTATTCCAATATTGAATAGCTGTTTATTCATTTTAATCACTAAAAAGCATACTATGCGGGCAATTAAACACTTATTTTTTTCTTTTCTGCTCACATTAAGTTGTTGTTATTGTTTTGGCCAAACAAAAACAATTAATGGCAATGTATCTGCAGCAGGAACCAATTTACCGCTGAACGGTGTTACCGTAACAGTAAAAGAAACCAAAATTTCCACCATCTCCAATTCATCAGGCGATTTTACCATTAACGCAGCACCAGGCCAAACACTTGTGCTGTCCTATATTGGATATGCCGATAAAGAAGTGGTTGTGGGTAGTGCAAATGAAATATCTGTCTTACTGGATGTTGCTTCAAACGCATTGGAAGATGTGGTTGTGGTGGGTTATGGTTCCCAGAAAAAAGCAAACCTTACAGGCGCTGTTTCAACAGTTGACGTATCAAAAACATTAACCAACAGGCCGATTGCCGATGTGGGCAGGGGGCTGCAGGGCTCAGCTTCCGGCTTGAGTGTAAGCATACCAAGCGGTGAAGTAGGCTCTGACCCGATTATAAAAATAAGAGGTGTAATGACTTCCTTCCAGGGGAGCAGTACACCACTGATACTTTTAGACAATGTGGAAATACCAAGCATCCAGATTGTCAATCCAAACGATATTGCTTCCATTACCATATTGAAAGACGCGGCTGCGGCTTCTATTTATGGTGCGAAGGCATCCAATGGTGTTATATTGATTACCACCAAAAAAGGTTCGGGCAGCAGCAAGCCGCAGGTTACTTATTCAAACAACTTCTCCTGGCAGAATGTGTGGAAAGATTTTGAAATAGGCCAGGTGAATGCCCTGAAATATACAGTAGATGCCGCTGAGCGTGTGGGCACTTTCACGCCAACCGGCGCTTTCTATTATGTAGACAGGGCCAGTTACCTGAGATCAGTGGAATGGCAGAAACTATATGGCGGGAAGATAGGCCCGGGTGACCCTACGGTTTTTGGCCGCGACTGGTATGTACAGGGTGCCAGCAACCAGAAAATGGGTGTGAGAACATACGACCCTTATGATTATATGATTAAAGAATGGGCGCCTACCCAGCAGCATAATATTTCCGTTGGTCAAACTTTAAACAAAACTACTTACAACATAGGTCTGGGATATTTGGATCAAAGCGGCATGATGAAGCCGGCTAAAAAAGACGAGTTCACGCGGTATAATGCTTCCCTCAGGCTTTCAAACGAAATAAATAAATACATTACCATTCGTGCCGGGGCTATGTATTCAAGAAGAAATAAAGAATACCCGTATGTTACCAGTTCAACCACTGCCGATCCCTGGCTTTACCTGTACAGATGGGGCTCATTGTATCCGTTTGGCAATGATGAAAACGGCGATCCTATCCGCAGCCCGGTAAGTGAAGCTGCTGCTGCCAACACAGCAAATATTCTCCAGAATTATATGAATGTAAATGCAGGTGCAACATTGAATTTTACCAATAACTGGACGTTGGACTTTGATTATACTTTTTCTAACCAGGAAGAGATCTGGAACCGCCCGGGAACCAGGTACACGGCACGCAACTCATGGGTAGCTCCCAAAGCAAGGGTAAATGACAACGGCGATCCTGTTTATGTGGACAGTACCGGGAATGTGGTATCCGC
>JAEWBD010000240.1 GCA_023391315.1 Bacteroidota bacterium
TTATGCCAACCCTTCGCCCGGTAATATTAAAGATGGCCTTATAACCGATGCTATAAAATCTGCCGGCGCTGCAAAAAAAGGCGGCACTTCGCCTGTAACTGATGTGCTGGATTATCCCGGTAAAGTTTCAAAGCCCGGGCTGAATTTATTATGCACGCCCGGCAGTGATGTAGAATCCACCACGGCAGAAGTGGGTGCAGGCGCTAATATTGTTTTGTTTACAACAGGTTTAGGCACGCCAACCGGCAACCCCGTAGCGCCGGTATTAAAACTATCCACCAATACCGCCCTGTATAATAAAATGACCGATATAATTGATATAGATTCCGGTTCTATTATTGAGGGCAATGAAACGATTGAAGCAGCGGGTGAAAGGATTTTGAATTATATAATTGATGTTGCCAATGGCAATGTGAAGGCTAAAGCAGAGGCAGGCCTGCACGATGATTTCATACCATGGAAACGCGGCATATCTTTATAAATTAAAATGTAATACTTATCGAACGCGGTCAGACGCCTAAAGTGTACTATCAGACAATGTTTATATATTTATTACCAAAGAAGATAATGTAATAAAACCTTAAGTGTATTGCAGAAAATATAATTAGTTGCAAATGCAAAAAATAAAGAGATGAAACCACTAATTAAATATAGAGGAGGTAAGTCAAAAGAGATTCCACATTTGGAAAAACATATTCCGAAATATAGTGGTAAGTATATTGAGCCATTTTTTGGTGGTGGTGCGATGTTCTTTTATTTAGAACCTAAAAGAGCAATTATCAACGACATTAATTCAAAACTTATGGCTTTTTACAAAGGTGTAAAATCGAACTTTACAACTTTGAAAAAAGAACTTTCAGAAATTGAAAAAATATATGCTGTTAATCGGAAAAGGTTTGAAGAATTAAAAAGCAAAACACCTCACTTAAGAGTAGATGATGAAAATGAAACACTGTATTATCAAATCAGGGACATGTTCAATGATTTGACTTACAAAAAATATTCGGACGCATTGCTTTACTTCTTCATAAATAAAACTGCGTATTCGGGAATGATACGCTACAATGCTAAAGGTGAGTTTAATGTTCCTTACGGAAGATACGTCAACTTGAATACCTCATTGGTAACGCAGGCACACAGTAAACTACTTTCAAATGCAACAATTTATAACCTTGACTATAAAAAAATATTTGAAATGGCAGAAGAAGATGATTTTATGTTTTTAGACCCGCCTTATGACTGCGTTTTTTCGGACTACGGAAACATTGAACATAAAGACGGTTTTAGTGAACAAAATCATATTGAGTTAGCTGGCAACTACAAAAAATTAAAATGCAAAGCGTTAATGGTTATTGGCAGAACAGTCTTAACCGAAAAAATATATAGCGATATGATTGTTGGCGAATATGGAAAATCATATGCAGTAAATATCAGAAACAGGTTTAAATCTTCTGCTTCTCACATTTTAATTTCCAACTATGGCAATGTAGCAAAAAAGCAATTCCCTGAACTTGAATTTAAAGAATTCGCGGTATAATAATTATGGCAAAACCAATAGACAGTAAGGTAATTTTCGTTACTACATCTCCAAGAACTCCAGCTAAAATAATTCCTGAAATTGAGTTATTAAATACTCATTTTTCAGGGCAAGAATGGAATAAAACGACGCAGAGAGCATTTATGGAACTGTTGAAAGAGGAAAACTTTTTCAATGGAGAAGGAGCAAATGACCCAGCATTTAGTGCAAGAGATAGAATAAATCGTGCTCCTAAATCGCTGGGTTTTGTTGTTCTTTCCCCAGTCATAAGCTTAACACCAGCCGGTTTAGAATTAGTAACATCGAGAAGAAAAGAAGAAATCTTTTTAAGACAGTTACTTAAATTTCAAATTCCATCACCTTATCATAAACCAACAGTTAGAGCAGCAGAATTTTGGGTAAAGCCATATCTTGAAATATTTAGATTGATTCGTCATTTTGGTTCTTTAAAGTTTGATGAATTAAGGCTTTTTGGTCTTCAATTAACCGATTATCGAAATTTTGACTCTATTATTCTTAAAATCGAACGGTTCCGAATTGAGAAAGTTCCAAATCAAGGGAATTACAAACAATTCTATCGTAAATATTTACATTCTGAATTGCGAAATATTTATGCAGACCGTATCCAGGCTGGCAGAACCAAAACAAGAGAAACGAACGATGCATCTGTTTCTACTTTTTTAAGCACACAAGCTTCAAATCTTAGAGATTATGCAGACGCTTGTTTCCGCTATCTAAGGGCAACAGGCTTAGTAAACATTTCTTACATTGGAAAATCCATTTCAATTGTTCCTGAAAAAATTCAGGAAGTGGATTATTTCTTGGAACACACAAACAGAGAGCCTCACTTTATTGACGATGAAGAACAATATGCTGCTTATCTTGGGAATGCAGAAGTGCCAACTCTTTTAACCGATAATAAGGAGTTGCTTGAACAAAAAATCAGAACAGAATTTCCGCAAATTCAAATCAGTGAACAATTTTCATTACAACAACTAAAAGATGTTTACGCTGATGAATTAGAAAATAGAAAGGAACAAATTCTTACAGAGCAAGTTACCGCAATTAAAGATTATCGTTTGTTTGATGAAATTAACACAACGTTTGAACAGATACTTGACAACTCTCTTTATGATTCACCTCTAATGCTTGAATGGAATACATGGCGAGCAATGACAATGTTAGATGGTGGTAGCGTCAAAGCGAATTTAAGGTTTGACGACTTTGGAAATCCAATGTCCACCGCACAAGGAAATATGGCTGACATTATTTGTGATTATGGTGACTTTAAATTAACTGTAGAGGTTACAATGCAAGGCGGACAACGACAATATGAAACTGAAGGCGAACCTGTAACCCGTCATCTTGCCAAAGTAAAAAGAGAAACCAATCAGCAATCATATTGCCTTTTCATTGCACCTGCTATTAACGAAGCCTGTGTTGCACATTTTTACGCTTTGCATAAAATGAATATCAGTTATTATGGTGGAACTTCCACTATCGTTCCGTTACCATTAAACGTCTTTATCAAAATGGTTGAGGACTCACATAACGCAAGCTATGTTCCCGAACCAAAACATATTCAGCGATTTTTTGAACGCTCCAATGAATTGGCAAATTCTACTAATAATGAACTTGATTGGTATAAAGGAATAACACAACGAGCATTGAATTGGCTGACGGAATAAAGCAGAATGCTGACCAAAATATTGCTAAAAGTGAAACAGGGTATCGTTAACATAACTGGCTTCTCTTTTAAGCATTTTATTAAATAACCTATATATTTAACCACACCATATAATCAATTAGCTACAATGAAATTATTTAAAACCTCTGCCGACATTATTCTCCAGCGCAATGAAGAACATTTTTTATTGAACGAAGATTTTGATGCACTCATAAACCGTGATGATTTATTTGAATACCTGTCATCGGTTTCATCAGGAAAAGCTACCGTTAACTGGAATGAAATAAAAATATTAGCTCCCATAAGCAAACAGGAAGTGTGGGCTGCAGGCGTTACGTATTTACGCAGCCGCGATGCAAGAATGGAAGAAAGCAAAGATGCAGGCGGTGCAGATTTTTACAGCAAGGTATATAATGCCGAACGGCCGGAATTATTTTTTAAAGCTTTGCCGCACAGTGTTTCAGCGCCGGGCGAAGAAGTGTTTATTCGTAAAGATTCCAAATGGAATGTACCCGAACCTGAATGCACTTTATTCATTAATTCCAAAGGAAAAATTGTTGCTTATACCGTTGGTAACGATATGAGCTCCAGGGATATTGAAGGTGAAAATCCCTTGTACCTGCCACAGGCAAAATTGTATTACCGCAGCGCCGCGCTTGGCCCTTGTTTATATATTCCCGAAAAGGAAATTTCATTGGATACAACTATCAATTTAAGTATAAAAAGAGGGGATGAAATTGTGTTTGAAGGCTCCATCCAGTTAAACCGCATGAAAAGAAATTTTACAGAGCTTGCTGAATATTTATACCGTGAAAACATTTTTGAACACGGTTGCTTTTTAATGACTGGCACGGGCATCATTCCGCCAAACGAATTTACGTTACAATCCGGCGACGAAGTTTCAATTGGTATTGAAAACATTGGTGTGCTGGTGAATGTGGTGGCTTACAGGATGTAAAACTTCTTTTTCAATCCCTCTCCATCAATGGAGAGGGATATCTTTATTCAAACCATCATTACATTCCGTGAACATGGATTTTTAAAGAGCTGTAAGCCAGTTGGAAATTAAGGCATTAATTCGCCTTTGGAAGATAGGGGCTCAATCCATGCGCCATAATCTTTAATAAGATTGATCAGTTCATCAACCGCTACATTGCTGTCAACATTACGTTTAATAACTTCTTTGCCTTTGTATAAAGTTATTTTACCAACGCCGCTGCCCACATAACCAAAATCGGCATCAGCCATTTCGCCGGGGCCGTTTACAATACAGCCCATAATAGCAATTTTTACACCTTTTAAATGATTGGTTACCGCACGGATTTTGGCAGTGGTTTCCTGCAGTTCAAACAATGTTCTTCCACAACTCGGACAACTGATGTATTCGGTTTTTGAAATGCGGGTGCGTGTTGCCTGCAATACGGAAAATGATGTTGTATTGAGGAATTGATGATTGTTGGCAACAGCAATATAATTACGGCCGCTTACACGTGTGTTACTCATTTTCTGAGGGTCATTCATCAGCCATATGCCATCGCCAAAGCCATCGAGCAGTAAAGCACCGGCTTCTGCCGAGAATTGTATTAATTGTTCATCTACCGAAACGCAATGGCTTTCCACGCAAATAATAACAGGTGCTTTTATGTTGCGTTCCATCAGCTCGATCATGTTGCGGCGCACATCGGCCATACTATGTTTATTGGATGAATAAAGGCATAATACTGCTGTTACATCCGTAGCAACCTGGTCGAAAATCCTTTCCTTTATTTCCTTGTCAATTGCATGAACATCTATTGCAATAAAATTTTGCCTGGACGATTTTTCCGGTATATCAAGATAATCGACGCCTTCAAATAATGGAAAAACAGATTCCCCCCAGCTTTCTCCAAAGGCGGGAGAATTTTTAGCCTCTATCCACGTTTTAGCGTTGCAGATAATTTTTAATGTTCCGGGCAAATGAAAGTCAAGTGTTTTATTGGCAGTATAAATATAATCTGCTGCAGAATCGCCAATATTCCACTTGTCCGTTGCTGCATCGTAACTATAACCAATGGCTTTTAAATCTGCCGCATTAATTTTTTCTTTCTGCATAAAATCGGCCACCACCACGGGTACCAATGTGCCGCCAATATTATTTACTTCATGTGTAATCCTGCGTTTGTATTCAAAAGGATTGTAGGGTAATGTTAATCGCTGAGGGCTAACCGATGAGCTTTCATCCGTTGATGGTTGGCGGTTGACGGTTGACTTAATTTTCTGCAGCAAATCTGCTATGGGTGAATGATGCTCCCGGTTTTCATAACGCTTCACTAAATCTTTACAAACCGGTATTTCAAATTCAGGGTCTTCGGTAAGCGATACACGTATGGTATCGCCCAAACCATCTTCCATTAAAGTACCAATGCCCACAGCACTTTTTATCCGGCCATCTTCGCCATCGCCTGCTTCGGTAACGCCAAGGTGCAAAGGATATATTTCTCCAAATTCTTCAAACATGGTATTAACCAGTAAACGGTAAGCCTGCACCATTACAAGTGTGTTACTGGCCTTCATGCTCAATACAATATTGTGGTAGCTTTCATTTCTTGCTATACGCAAAAACTCCATGGCGCTTTCCACCATACCCATCGGCGTATCGCCGTAACGGCTCATAATCCTGTCGCTCAAAGAACCATGATTGGTGCCAATGCGCATGGCCGTTCCATATTCTTTACAGATTTTAACCAGCGGCGTAAAGCGGTCGCGTATGCGGTCTATTTCTTCTGCATATTCCGCATCGGTGTATTCAATTTGTTCAAACTTTTTCTTATCAACATAATTGCCTGGGTTCACCCTTACTTTCTCTACAATGCGGGCGGCAATTTCTGCCGCATTGGGTGTGAAATGAATATCGGCCACCAGTGGTGTGGTATAGCCACGTTTGTGCAGCTCATTTTTTATGTGGAGTAAATTTTCCGCATCTTTTTTTGAAGGCGCTGTAATACGCACCAGTTCTGCGCCGGCTTCAATACAACGGATGGTTTGCTCAACCGTGGCAATTGTATCCATCGTATCGGTAGTCGTCATGGTTTGCACACGCACCGGATGAAGGTTGCCCAATAAAAGAGACCCAATCTTTACCTCACGGGTTTTTAAACGGCCGTATGCCGTAAGCGAATTGCAATATAGCTGCATAGGCTGCAAATTTATGCAATAGGCAGGTGACGGGTTATTTTTTCGGGATTGGGATAAAATTTAACGTTAAGCAATACAGTTGCTGTTAATGACCGTGTTTTTTATAAGCGGGAAACTTCCGTAGTTTCGTTCAAAACCGATTAATATGCGTAAACACCTAACTGCAGCAGCTTTGCTGCTCTTATTCATCAGTTGCAATCAGCCGGAACAAAAATCCCGCATGCCAAAACAATACACTATTCAGCAGCTATATAATAACCTTTCTGTTGGAGCGGCAGGTTTTAACAGCGATGAAAGCAAAGTGCTTATAAACAATAACAGCACCGGTATTTATAATATATATGAACTGAACATTGCAGATACGGCAGTAAAGCCTTTAACAACATCTGCCAAAGAATCTTTTTTTGCGATTGATTATTTGCCCGGAACTGAAAAGTTTATTTACTCGGCAGACCAGGGCGGTAATGAAAACTCGCATCTTTATCTCAAAAGCAAAACCGACACCGGTGCAAAAGATATTACGCCCTGGGCCGGCAGCGCTAATAATTTTTATGGCTGGAGCGATGATAAAACAACGCTGTATATCACCAGCAACCAGCGCAATCCGCAGGTGTTTGATTTGTGGAAGATTGATACGGCCACCTGGAAAGCCAGCCTGCTTTATGAAAATGATTCTGCCTATGATATAGCAGGCATTAGCAAAAGTGAAAAATATATTGGGCTGAATAAAAGCATTACCACCGATAAAAATGAACTGTATCTCTACGACCGGGACACAAAAACAAGCAAACGCCTGAGTAATGATCATGAAGCTAACTGGGGTTTGCAGGCCATGGAAAAGAATGACAGCATTTTATATTACACCACAAACGACGGTAATGAATTCAGTTATCTTGTAAAGTATAATATTAACAGCGGCAAGGCTGATAAAATTTATGAAGACAAATGGGATGTGGCAGGCATGAGCTTAAGCGACCATGAAAAATACCATACCATTTTTATAAACGATGATGGTAAAAACAAGGTATTGTTGTTTGATCATGCTTCCGGTAAAGAGATTTCATTTCCTGAAATTAAAGATGGCGATGTACAAGGCATTATCATATCGCCATCAGAAAAGAACTTATTGCTGTCTGTAGGCAGCAGTACCAGCCCTGGTAATCTTTATGCTTACAATATTCAAAGTAAACAGTTAAAGCAGCTTACATCAACCTTAAACAAAGAAATAGATGAAAATGATTTGGTAAAGGCAGAAGTGGTGCGCTTTAAATCTTTTGATGGTAAAGAAATTCCGGCCATTTATTATAAACCGTTGCAAGCAAGTGCCGGTAATAAATTGGGCGCCCTGGTTTGGGTGCATGGCGGACCCGGCGGTCAAAGCCGTATTGGTTTCAGTAATGCCATTCAATACCTCGTTAATCATGGCTATGCTGTGCTCGCCGTAAATAATCGCGGCAGCAGTGGTTATGGAAAAACATTTTATAAAATGGATAATAAAGATCATGGCAATGCTGATCTTAAAGACTGTGTATGGGGCAAGAAATGGCTGGCTGAACAGGACTATATTGATAGCAACGCCATTGGAATTTATGGCGGCAGTTATGGCGGCTGTATGGTGCTGAATGCACTCTGCAGCTACCCCGATGAATTTAAGGTTGGTGTTGACTTATTTGGTGTTGCCAACTGGCTGCGCACTTTACGCAGCATACCGCCTTATTGGGAATCGTTCCGCAAAGCTTTATATGAAGAAATGGGCGATCCCAATACAAGCGACAGTATTCATTTGAAAGAAGCATCACCTTTATACAATTATCAGAAAATAACAAAGCCTTTAATTGTATTCCAGGGCTTGAATGATGTGCGAGTCTTGCCTGTTGAAAGTGATGAAATTGTTGAAGGTGTAAAGAAAAACGGCGTGCCGGTTGAGTATGTAACTTATCCGGATGAAGGACATGGTTTTGTAAAGAAAGAAAACCAGATAACAACATCAGAAAAAACACTGGCTTTCCTTGATAAATATTTAAAACCGCCAACAACCGCAAAGTAATAAGAGGATATTGAAAACAGTTTTCAGGAGAGGCTGCCCTATTACAAACGGGCGGCTTCTTTTTTATATCAGCTTACAATTTTCATTCATAAAATAACGAATACGCCTTAATGCAATCAATTTAATTAATAAATTTACCCGCACGAACACGATATCCAAAGTAAATGAAAAATCAAACTTCAGCTAACACATCTGTTGTTTTATATATTGGCATAAAAACAAACTGCATCTTTAATAAATCAACCAAACTCTAATGATAACAGTTGCTGTTGCAGACGACCATACTTTATTTAAATCGGGCATTATTGAGTTAATACAATCGCAGCCGGATATGGAAGTGTTGTTTGATGCTTCCAACGGCAAAGAATTTATTGACCGCCTGGCAGAAAACAAGGGAATTGATATAGCTGTTATAGATATTGAAATGCCGGTGATGAATGGTTTTGATCTTACTGATTTCCTGCATGAAAATTATCCTGCCATAAAAATAATTGTATTATCTGCGTATTCGCAGGAACGCTTTGTAGTAAAGCTGATAGAATGCGGCGCTGCCGGTTTTCTATCGAAGAATTGCCAGCCTAAAGAATTGTTTGATGCCATAAGGCAAACCAATGACTGCGGGTTTTATCTTACGCCGGATGCATTTAAAGTAATGCAGCGGGCGAGAACAATATCCAAAAACTATAAAAATACCAACAATATCCACATAGACTTAACCGCCCGTGAACTGGAGGTGCTTAAATTAATATGCAGGGAAATGACGAATCATGAAATTGCAGACGAGCTTTGCGTAAGTGTGCGCACCATAGAAGGCCACCGCAATAACCTCATTTTAAAAACGGGCAGCCGCAATACGGCGGGCCTTGTTCTGTTTGCGGTTCGTTATAATATTATCGATGCACTTTCCTGAAAGCACGTAGAAATACGTGTTTTTAAAAACCCGTTTTCTTACGCTTGTAACCGCTTTAAAAGCAGGTTTATTTTGTGGCATTAATCATTCTGAAAAACGTAATTCTATGCCACTGAAAACCTGGGTAACAAAATCCCGGAAGCCATTTGGTTGTTTTTATTATTATAATACCATGGGCCGCAATTTCGTGCGTATACGGCTGGAACTGGGCAGGAAGGGTTTATATCCTAACCCTGGCATTTCTGCCAGATTAAACAGGTTTATCGGCTTTGTGGATGATATAAGCGCATTCGACGTTGAAGATTTTAACCGCTGGACTATAAACCATAAAAATGAAATTGTTTATTGCACGGGCAATGATTTTATAACCTTGTCCAAAGAGCCTGCTGAAGGTAAAAGGGCTATTGATTTTTCTTTAGCCATTGATGAGCTGCATCCAACATTTATTCATTTGGGCAATACAGTAGCGAAAGCGCCGGGCATGCTCCCTGTAAACAGCAAGGGAAAAAGGGTTACAGAAGAAATGCTTATTGCCATTGCAGAAAGCCAGTTGGGCGAATATACCAGCATTTCCCTATGCGCCCCTGCTGCGGATGAATGTGAACTGGCAGATGCCATTTTTAAATTGTACCGCCACATCAATTTCATACTGCAGAACTAATACTGAGTTATTATTTATTCATTTATAAAACCCCGAATTATGTCAGTTTTAAAAAATGCCATTAATGCACTGGACCCGGCGCCAGACAAAAAAACAGAACTTACATTAGCACTATCACTGCTTTCTGAATTATGCGAACAAAAAGTAAGAGAGTTTTCTTCGGCTATTGAAAATGAACTTCGTGTTGCCGGCACTGTAGAAAGTAAAACTGTTCCTGTAACAGAAATTCTTGCAAGGCACAAAGAGTACCGGGCCTATGTGAGAAGCGATGCCGGTAAAATAGCAACCGAGGTGTCTTCTGCCATAAAGAAATTTATATCCGGCGGCACAGACGACATTATTGACGGCATTGCAAGCCTTGTTACCACAGGAATTGAGGCGATCATTGGTGCCGGTTCCGGCGTTCAGCAGGAAATGAGTTCTTACTACATTGTAGTGCAGGATTATGGTATAGCACGATATGATGTTCGTGTGTGGGTACGCCAGATTGAGGCCACCGGCATTACCACTCAAATTGAAACGGCGCTTGCCAGCGTGGCATTTAAGTCAAGTGTAGATATTTCCAAACTTACTTTCAACACTTTTCTTATTGCTTATGGTTCCCAGTTGCAGGCAATGAATTTTCCTAAAGACAAACAGACCGAATACCTCGACTACGCCATAGCCATCTATAATAAGTTGCGTGGCGAAACATCTGCAGGTTCAATTACCAATAATACAACCAACCAGGCTTTAATGGCCACGCCATCATCCAGCCTTTATTTTAAGTTACCGGCTCAATTTTATGGCAGCTTATGGGATTAAAATAGCACAACCTGAATTTGGTTCAGGTAATATAATCAGAATTTCAACTTATGACAGCGATAAATAAGCAGGCATTTGTGCCTGAAACAAAATGAGCGAATGCTATACCTGGAAACAAAAAAGCCGGTTGATCACCGGCTTTTTTGTTTGTATAAAAAATTCCTTCTGCAATTTATCTGTTTGTTAATGAACTAAGTTGTTTACCCAACTCCTGTAATGTGCTTCGCAAATTTCCTGTCGCTATGTTATTAAGCCGTAATTGCTGTAATGCTTGCTGAAGATTTTCAACGGTTGAAGCAGCCTCCGGATAAGCAGTTAAAAGATCAATGGCATTTTGCAGGTACGCCGTGGCATACACTCCCAATTTAAAACTTACCGGCGGATCGAGCAGGTATTGTTTTATTTCAGTGATCTTTTTCAGGTCCTCATTTTTCATTTTCATTATCATCTTACAAAGATACTTAAGCAGGCAACTAAATTATTATGCAGGGCCGCTGCTTAAAATAGTCCCGTCTTTCACCCGGTCCATATTATTTTATTGTTATCATTGCCAAAATTATTTGCTTGAAACTGTCTTTAATTTATAAAACGCCAGTGATCTTTTTATGCTTGTTTGTTTGCAATTCTTTATTTGCGCAGAACAATGTTTTAGGCGGCTGGAATATTTTTAACTACAATTATTTTTTCAACAAGAAAGTGTTTCTGTATGGCGAAGTGCAGGCACGCAGCCAACATATTGCCGCTGATTTTTTTTATCATGAACTAAAGTTTGGCGGCGGGTATTACATTAACGACAGAACTTCTGTATTTCTTGGTTTCGGCAACTATGAAACCTATACTTTTCCCGGTGATTTTAAAAAACCGGTTACGGCAAATGAATACAGGATATGGCAGCAGTTTATAACGGTGAATTATGTGGACCGTGTTAGATTTGAACACCGCTACCGCACAGAAGAACGCTGGGTTAATAATGATTTTTCCATGCGTTTCCGGTACCGGTTGTTTACATTCATTCCGCTTAACCATAAAACACTTGAGGCCAATACGGTTTATATACCGTTATATGATGAAGTGTTTTTTACCAATCGATCACCTTACTTTCTGCGTAACCGGGTATTTGGCGGTATTGGTTACCAGTTCACAAAATACATTTCGCTGCACGCCGGTTTTATACGCCAGTTTGATTACCGCAAAAGTGATGATGGCAGCGGCAAAAATTATATGCAGGTGCAAATGATCATTAATGGCGGGCATCCCGGCAAAGAGCCCAGGCATTCGAGCAGTGATTAATTGTTTTACCAGTCTTTGTCGGGTTGTGCGGTGCTGTTTTTATCCTGTAGTTTTTGCTGTAACTGTTTTTCCTGGTTACGCAGCTCATTAAACTTCTGCTGCATCATATCTTTATTCAACGGTTTTTGTTTTTGCTGTTGCTGCTGTTGATTTTGTTGTTGCTGGTTCTTCGGTTTGCTTTGTTGTTGCTGCTGTTTTAATTCATTTAATGCCTTCTGAAGGTTTTCCCTTGCATCATCATCATCCGGGTTGCCCTTTAATGATTCCTTAAAAGCATTAATGGCTTTTAGTAAATCTTTGCCTTTTAAATAAGCCAGCGCCTTATTATAATTGGCATCAGACCTCAATGAATTAAGTGATGCGTCTTTCACTACTTCATCATAATTTTTATTGGCTTCACTCAATTCATTTTGCCTTTGCAATGCATTGGCAAGATTAAAGCGCGCCGTATTATTAGCCGGTTCTTTCCGCAATGCGTTTTTATAAGCTTCAATGGCTGTTTTATAATCGCCTTTGCGGTAAGCCTCATTGCCTTTGCTTATTTCGCTGTTGGTGGGCTGAGCCATAATACCCGCACTAAAACACATTATTAATATGGTAAAACAATATTTCAGTTTGTTTGTATTTTTCTTTTTGTTTCAGGAATAAAAATTTCTGCAGTTAACAGCAGCAAAGCTATCAATACAAAGATACCATACAATGAGCTGTATTGTTTTTCGCCGCCGCCTGTTTCAATGGCTTTTTTCTCCATACCATCTAAGATGGCAGCGATATTACTGGCAGAAGTGCCCGCATTGTCAAGATGAAAATAAGCGCCGCCGGTTTGCTGCGCTATGGTGCGAAGTTCTTCCTCATTTAGTTTGCTTATAACGGTTTGCCCGTTACGGTCAACTTTGTAAGCCTTAGCGCCAGGCTCTGTTATGGGCGCGCCGTTTACACTGCCCACGCCCACTGTATTTACAATAATGCCTTTATCGCTTAGCTGCTGCAATATATCTTCAGTGCCGGGATCATGATCTTCTCCATCCGAAATTAAAACAACGGCTTTGTATTTTTTTTCTTCCGAACTGAATGAACCGGCGCATAAACGCAGCGCATCGCCCACTACTGTTCCCTGCACAGGCACGGCTTCAGGCGAAGCATTGGAAACATATAATTTGGATACGGCAAAATCTGATGTAAGCGGCATTTGCAATACAGCGCGGCCTGCAAAAACCACGAGGCCAACGCGGTTATCATCCAGTTTATCAATAAGGGTATTTACAAATTGTTTTGCTGCATCAAGCCTGGAAGGTTTTACATCTTCGGCCCACATGCTTTTGCTTACGTCTAATGCAATCATTATATCAATGCCGGCACGTTTTTCAGCTTTACTAATCACGGGTTTTCTTAAGTTGGCCGCAGCAATAATTAATAACACTATGCTTGCGGTTATTAAAATAAACTTGAGTTTGTATTTCCTTCCATTATAATTTTTGGTAAGCTGATCAATGAGTGTTTCATCGCCCAAAGCCTTTTTTACCTTCCTCTTCCATTGCAATACGGAAAGCAGCAGTATAACCAGTGGAATAATTGTTATTAACCCGGCCAGGTATATGGTATGTTCAAACTGAAACATTATGCGATCGCTGCAAGCTACAAGCATTAAGCCAATCGTGCATTTAAAACTTGATTTTTATGGTTTGATTAATGATTGGCAGAAAGAAGAACACTAAAATTGCAAATATTATGATGGAAATTTCTATAAGAACCATGCAGGCGGCAGATTCCGCAGCTGTTAATGCCCTTACCGGCCAACTTGGTTATACAATAGATACTGAACAGGTTAAACATAATCTTGAAATGCTCTTAAACGATAATAATGCTGCGGCATTTGTGGCTGTGTTCAATAACCAGGTAGCTGGCTGGATAACGGTTGCGGGCGTTGTAACACTTGAATCGCTTCCATACTGCGAAATCCGCGGGCTTGTCGTGGATGAACAGTTGCGCAATAAACAAATTGGCAAAGCGCTTATTGAAAAAACGAAGCAATGGTGCCGGGATAAAAACCGGGAAAGATTAAGGGTGAGGTGCAATGTTGTGCGAAACGCGTCGCATGCGTTTTATCTTTATCTTGGGTTTAAAGAAAAAAAGGAACAGAAAATTTTTGAGATGGATGTTTAAGAATTACCGCTGCCCTTTGAAAAATCCATATTGTGAAAGGATATTTTTCAAGATAGCCAACCGGGCTGTTACCATATCCATATCATGCGCGCCTTCTATCTGCAAAACAAAAAAATATGGATGCTTGTTTTCTTCTTCCCAGCCTACAATCCAGCCGATGGATTTCCCATCTTCCTTATATCCCCAACCTGTTTTATATGCCAGGGTGTAGTTGGAATTCTTTTCCTGCACCATTACATTTTTTACAACTGCCTGCACCCTTTTCTGAAAGGGCAGTTGTTCAAAATATAATTTCTTTACCAGGCCCAGTTGTTCATCGGCGGTAATTTTAATATTATTATCGAGCCAGAAAGAATCAAGATCATTTTTAATAAAGGCGCGGCCATATTTGGAGGCATACCCCAAACTATCCAGCCAGTGCTGCATGGTATCTTTTCCAATTCTTCTTGCTACCTCCTGGTAGTAAGGAACGGCTGATACTTTAAAAGCCTGTTCCATGGTGAGGTCTTTATTCCATTCAGGATGGAAACGAACCACGCCATCCCAGGGTATTACCATTTTTTCGCCGGAGATAACGCCTGTTTGCAGGCCAATAAGTGAGTTAACAATTTTAAACGTGGATGCGGGTGAGTAAGCGCTGTCGGTGAACCTTTTTAAATTATAAATGGTAAACTGAGCCTGCCCGTTATCAAACATACCAAAAGTGCCCGTTACATGGTATTCATCAAAATACTTTTTCAGGCTGTCATCACTGGTAATATTATTGCTGGAACAGGCTGAAAAAAGGAGGGCGCCAAAAAGCAGGCAATAAAAACCTGAACGCTTAATTACATGCATTATTTGCTGGTTTAAAAGCTAACAGCTGATAAATTTATAACGACTGTTTATCGGGTTATAGAAACTGCTGTGGAACCAGCATACTTCATAGCCACCTTTATTTCTGCAGAAGAAAGTAACGGATATTGATTGATAATTTGCTCTTCAGTCATCCCGTTATCTAACATGTTAACCAGTTTCCAGAAAGGAAGGCCGGCTTCCACTAATTTCGGTTTTTCGCTCTCAGAACGAAGTAAAGTATTCATCGGATTGCTCTTTGATTACGGCGTAAAGGTATTACCCGTTTTTTATTACACCTAACTCTTTTCCAATTTTTGTGAAAGCTGTGATTGCTTTGTCAATATCTTTTATGTCATGAGCGGCGCTTAACTGTACGCGTATCCTTGCTTGGCCTTTTGGCACCACAGGGTAAAAGAAGCCAATTACATAAATGCCCTCATCCAGCAATTTGGTTGCAAACTGCTGTGCCACAACGGCATCGTACAACATTATTGGTACAATCGGGTGTTCGCCGGGCTTTATATCAAAACCGGCTTCTGTAATTTTTTTCCTGAAATAAATAGTATTGCGTTCCAGTTTATCACGCAGTTCAGTTGTTTCAGACAGCATATCAAAAACCGCAATGGATGCGCCCACAATGGCAGGCGCCAGTGTATTGGAAAAAAGATAAGGGCGGGAACGCTGGCGCAGCATTTCAATAACCTCTTTTTTGCCGCTGGTAAAACCGCCATTGGCGCCACCAAGTGCTTTGCCCAGGGTGCCGGTAATAATATCAACCTTGCCCATTACATTTTTATATTCATGTGTGCCACGGCCTGTTTTTCCTAAAAATCCGGTTGAATGACTGTCATCAATCATTACCACGGCATCATATTTTTCAGCCAGTTCGCAAATCATATCCAATTGCGCAATGGTGCCATCCATACTGAAAGATCCGTCTGTTACAATAATGCGGCTGCGCAAATGGGCGGCATCAATCAGTTTCGCCTCAAGGTCTTCCATGTTATTATGTTCGTAACGGTAACGCTGCGCCTTGCATAAACGCACGCCATCAATTACAGAGGCATGATTCAAAGCATCGCTTATAATAGCGTCCTGCTCATTAAATAAAGGTTCAAAAACACCGCCATTGGCATCAAAGGCGGCACAGTATAAAATGGTATCTTCCGTACCTAAAAAATCAGCTATTTTCTTTTCAAGCTCTTTATGAATATCCTGCGTGCCGCAAATAAAGCGCACGCTGCTTAACCCGTAGCCATGTGTTTCTATAGCCTTGTGCGCTGCTTCTATAACTTTAGGATGAGACGATAAACCGAGATAATTATTAGCACAAAAGTTCAAAACTTTTTTTTCGTTCACGGTAATTTCAGCGCCCTGCGGGCTGGTAATAATGCGTTCCTTTTTAAACAAACCGGAAGACTCTATTTCCAGCAATTCGGCCTGGATGCGGTTAGTAAAACTTTCATTCATCTGAATATTTTTTGTTTTTACATTTTTTGCCAGATGGGGATTACGCAAAAAAATTTTCATCGCTTAGTATAAAAATTGCCGAAAATTTTTATGCTTATTTCATACCTGCATAATTAAGATGGGGCAAACCTAATACAATTGCTGCTAAGCCGGCACCGGCATTGTTTTGTTTTTTTTAACAGCGAAAAATTTATAAACTATGTAGTTTACGACTACATTCGTAGCCAAATTAATTACCATCCGCTACTTAAGAAATATACCACTTTTTATTGCTACCGCATTATTGGCAGCTACGTTTTTATTTATCGCATTCACCTCGCAAAAGCAAAACCTGCAACCCGCTGCTCCCATATTAAAAACAAGCAGCCCGGGTTCGAAAGCAAAAGCAGATAACAACAAGAAAAATTCAGTTATGAAAAGGTTTATTTCCTGCGTGGAAATGAGAAGATATTTATATTAATTTTACTGTAACTGCACTATCATTTCGCTTAAATAATTTTATCCTTCTTTATTAACCCGCTTTGTTTTATTTTAGGTTAATGGGAAACTTTTCCAACCGCATTACACAGCTTTTTAATATTGATTATCCTATCATTCAGGCCGGCATGGTTTGGACA
>JAEWBD010000310.1 GCA_023391315.1 Bacteroidota bacterium
AATTGGTTCAGGCTAACCTTCGTTTCGTAGTATCGGTAGCAAAACAATATCAGCACCAGGGTTTATCATTAAGCGATTTGATTAATGAAGGAAACTTAGGTTTGATCAAAGCCGCCCAGCGTTTTGACGAAACCAAGGGTTTCAAATTCATTTCTTACGCTGTATGGTGGATTCGCCAGTCCATTTTACAGGCGTTGGCAGAGCAGGGTAGATTAGTCCGCCTGCCTCAAAACAAAATTGGCACCTATAACAAAGCAAATAAAGCCTATATGGCTTTTGAGCAGGAACATGAGCGCGAACCTTCAACCGAAGAGTTAAGCGAGATTCTTGAAATGAGCGAAACCGAGATCAACAACATTTTCCAGAGCAACACCCGCCACACATCATTGGATGCACCCGTGCACGAGGCAGAAGATGTGGCCATGGGCGATTTACTGGAAGGTAGCGATGATACGGATGAAGATGTGATGAAAGATTCTTTGCGTGAAGAAATTAAGCGTGTATTGAAATCACTTAGCCCGCGTGAAGCAGAAATTGTTAACGCATATTTTGGCCTTGAAGGCGAAAATGGTGTAACCATTGAGCAGATAGGCATGAAGTATGACCTTACAAAAGAACGCATTCGCCAGATTAAGGAAAGGGCTATCAAACGTTTGCAAAAAGCACGTTACAGCAGCTCGCTTAAATCGTACTTAGGTTAAAAGCAATCGCTTTAAAATAAAAAAGCCGCTACAAATGAAGCGGCTTTTTTATTTATGATAGCCTATCGTTATTTACACTCAATCCTTCCACAAAAAAGGAAACAATATTATTGAAAGCAGTACAATTAAAACATCAAGGCTGATAAGCAGTAAAACCATTTGCCACCAGCCGCCTTGCAAAGCATCACTAAAAACCTTTGACGAAATCTTACCTAACAATAATAACTGCGGAATTACGATAGGAAAACCCATAATAGCCATCAACGCAGATTGCTGCTGCGCTTTGGCCGCAATAGCCGCCAAAAATGTAAAAACAAGCCCTAAACCTACGCCACCTATAAAACTTATGATCACAAACTGAAAAAAATGAATAACCGGGTTGCCTAACAACAGCGTAAAAATTAATAAAGTAAGCAGGCTCATGACGAGCATGATCATTGCATTAAAAATTATTTTACCAATGATAAAATTAACAGGGCCGGAAATAGTATAATAATATAACATGCGGCCTTTACTGTCCTGCAGAAAACTTTTAGCCACCGCATTCACCGAAACAAATAACTGCACAATCCAGAATAAAGCATTCCATGTTTGATCCTCAGGCTGCCCATTTGTAAGGTATACAACAAATACGGTAGAAGCCACATACAACAGCACGCCATAAAACGTGTATTGCTGGCGGGTTTCAAGCAAAATATCTTTTTTTACCAGCGCCAGTATTTGCTGTGTGGAAAGTTTTTTCATGCGCTGCAAATATACATGCATGTTCAGGCGCAAATGTTTTAAGTAAACGGTAATGGTAAAATTATGTTTCAGTTGCAAAACACTATGGCTTATTTACCGTTTGCGCTTATATTTGCGGCCTAAATTTTAGCTGCGTGCCTGTAAAATTTACTAAAGAGACTTATTTATATTGGTATGAGTTAATGCAACTCATACGCCAGTTTGAGCTTAAGGCTGAAGAAATGTATAAGATGGCCGGTAAAATCCGTGGCTTCTTTCATGCTTATGTTGGGCAGGAGGCCATTGCCGCCGGTTGCATGACAGCCACACGGCAGGAAGATATTTTTATTACTGCTTACCGCGATCATGGACTGGCTTTGGCCAAAGGCGCCAGTGCCAATGCCTGTATGGCTGAATTGTATGGAAAAGCAACAGGCCTTGCGAAAGGTAAGGGCGGCAGTATGCATTTTTTTAGCAAGGAACATTTCTTTTATGGCGGTCATGGCATAGTGGGCGGACAGATTGGTGTTGGCGCCGGTATTGCTTTTGCCGAAGCTTATAAAGGCACCGATAATGTGGTGCTTTGCTTTTTTGGCGATGGTGCTGCCAGGCAGGGTGTTTTGCATGAAACATTTAATCTTGCCATGTTGTGGAAAATACCCGTTGTATTTATTTGTGAAAACAACAATTATGCAATGGGCACATCTATTGAGCGTACTTCAAATGTTGTTGATATTTATAAACTGGCTGATGCTTATGAAATGCCCGGTGATAAAGTTGATGGCATGAGTACAGAAGCGGTGCATGAAGCCATTGCAAGGGCAGTAAAAAGAGCCAGGGAAAAAGGCGGCCCTACCCTGTTGGAAATGAAAACCTATCGCTACAAAGGCCACTCTATTTCCGATCCCGGTAAATACAGAACAAAAGAAGAGTTGGAAGATTACAAAGGCAAAGACCCTATTTTGCTTGTTTTAAAAACAATCAAAGACAATAAGTTTGCTTCTGACGAAGAAATAAAGGCTATTGATGAGCGTATAAATGGTATCGTGGAAGAATCAGTAAAATTTGCCGAAGAAAGCCCATGGCCTGAAGACAGCGAAGTATTAAGAGATGTTTATGCTGATAAAAATTATCCTTTTATAATTGACTAACGGTTTGCTTTTTTTATTTTAAATTTTAATACCTAATATTTTTATGGCTGAAGCGCATGTGCATGAGGCAAAAACTGGAGATACATCTTTTAACATGGAGCGGTTTTGGTTTCGCAATCAAAAACCTATAATTGCTGTTATTATTGCTATAGTGGTTATAGCAGGCGGATGGTTTGCTTATCAGAATTATGTTGTGGCGCCTAAAGAAGCAGAAGCGCAAAATGCTATGTGGAAAGCAGAGCAATATTTTCGCGAAGATTCTTTAAAGCTCGCATTAAACGGCGACCAGTATAACCGCGGGTTTATTTATGTAATGAATAATTACGGTTCAACTAAAACGGGCAAGCTGGCAAAATATTACGCAGGTTTGTGCTATTTAAAAACCGGCGATTTTAATAAAGCTGTTGAGAATCTTAAGGATTTTAATACAAGTGCCAAACAGATACAGATGATGGCTTATGGCGCATTGGGCGATGCTTACAGCGAACTGAATAAAAACGATGAGGCAGTTGCTTCTTACAAAAAAGCTGCTGCTGAGTTTACAGACGATGCCACCATGAGCAGCGAATATTTGTTCCGCGCTGCATTAAAACTCGAAACAGTAGGCAAAACCACTGAGGCTTTGGATTTATATAAAGAACTCAAAGAAAAGTTCCCGAATACCAACCGTGGTTTTGCAGCCGATAAATATATTTATCGTTTAAGTATAATTCCAAACGATTTTAGTACGAAATAATGGCATCAAAGGGAAATAAAACATTAAACAAAGGCATCCCCAAAATAAAGGATGCCTTTATCATTATTGTAAAAACCGAGTGGAACAGCGTGATTGTTGATCAGCTTGAAAAAGGCGCTATTCAATTATTACAGCAGCAAAATATTGCCTGCAAAACACTCGTGGTTCCCGGCGCTGTAGAAATACCTTTTGCTATAAAAGCTTATGCAGAAAGCCAACAGCAAAAAGCAGATGCGTTTATAGCATTGGGCACGGTGATACGCGGCGATACACCGCACTTTGATTATGTATGCAAATTTGTTACAGATGGCATTCTTTCTTTAAATATGGTATTGGATGTGCCCTCTATTTTCGGTGTGCTTACTGTAAACGATGAGCAGCAGGCCGCAGAGCGCATTGGCGGCACTCACGGTAACAAGGGTGAAGAAGCAGCCGTAACGGCCATTAAAATGATCGCCCTCAACCGAAAATTAAAAAAGTAATTTTGTTATCAGCGACATAACAAGCATTGAGCACGGTTGTGTCACTCCCTTGTACTGTTGAATCGCTATTCAGCAAACTTATTTTCGAAATGAATGTTCAGATTTTTATACCATGTTTTATCGACCAGTTATATCCTTCCGTTGGGTTTAATATGGTAAAAGTGCTGGAAAAAGCAGGTTGCACCGTTTCTTACAATACTAATCAAACCTGCTGCGGGCAGGCCGGTTTTAATGCAGGCTTTTGGGGCGAAGCAAAAGATGTTTGTAAAAAATTTTTGAAAGACTTTAGCGGCGCCGATTATATTGTTGGCCCAAGCGCAAGCTGCGTTGGTTTTGTAAAAAATTATTATGAAAAGCTTTTTGAAAACACCATACAAAAAGCAGAAGTGGAAGATATAAAAAAGCGCATTTATGAGCTCAGCGATTTCCTGGTAAACGTTTTACATTACACTGATTTTAATGCAAGCTTTAATGCCACGGCCACTTACCACGATAGTTGTGCCGCCCTGCGCGAATGCCACATAAAGCAGGAACCGCGTACACTTTTAAAAAACGTAAAAGGCTTACAGTTGGTGGAGATGAACGACGTGGAAACCTGTTGCGGTTTTGGCGGCTCTTTTGCCGTTAAATTTGAACCTGTCAGTATTGCAATGGCTGATCAAAAAATTACAAACGCCGCAGAAACAAAAGCGGAATATATCATCAGTACAGATATGAGCTGCCTTATGCATATCGATGGCTGTATAAAAAATAAACACGCTGATCTTAAGGTACTGCACCTGGCAGATGTACTGGCTAATTTTTAATTAAGAAGATTTAAATTGTGAAATACCAGCCCGGAGACGATATAATTATTTTACACACGAACGAAGAAGGAAAAGTAGCAGAGATCATTAATGACAAAATGTTGCTCGTGGAGGTACGCGGCGTTCGCTTTCCTGTTTACACAGACCAGGTTGACTTTCCTTATTTTAAACGTTTTACCAATAAGAAAAATGTACCAGTAAAAAAACCTGCAAAAACATACATTGACGACATTCCGAAAGAAAAAAAGAAGGCCCAGCAAACAATAAGGGAAGAAGGCGTCTGGCTTTCTTTTATCCCAAAATTTACAATTGATGAATTTGGTGATGAAGTGGTGGAATTGTTTAAGTTATATCTCGTCAATAAAAATACCATAGGTTATAAATTTCAGTATGTACAGGGC
>JAEWBD010000331.1 GCA_023391315.1 Bacteroidota bacterium
AAGCAACGGTGTATGCCAGCAGTGAAGTAATAATGTAATTGCCGCCTGAAGTAACACCCGCCGCAAGCCCGGCCATGTTTGGGAACATCGTAAGATTGCGCGTAAAATAATTGGTGAAATTAAACCCGCTCATAAGATGAATGATCCCGGCAAAGGCAATCAATGTATAAATATTGCTGCCAAAATAAGCTGCAGCAATCATTGATATCACCATTATTATTTGTGCAAGAATAGCAATGAACGTTTTCCTGAACAATGGTTTATGAAGATTGGCTTTGGCAAGAAAACCGCCGCACATCCATGCAAGGCCCAGCACAAGCGCCGCATAACCTGCAGCTACCGGGCTGTAACCCATACGATGTTCAAGAATGAAAGCACCGCTTAAACCATAAATCATTACTACGCCAAAGGATATGCCTGCCATGCCCATGCCCACGAGAAATGCCGGTGTGGTAAGCAGCACTTTATAAGAAGCAAGCACATTTTTTATTTTGAATTTTGAAAAATTATTCAGCGTTTCACCGGAGTAGAAAATTTCGCAGATAAATATCAGGCCGCTGTATATCCCGAGAAAATAAAAGTTGGCGCGCCAGCTGAAGAAATGTTCCATGTAGCCGCCTATGTAAGGTGCCACAATCGGCGCCATGCTCCATACGATAGTAATAATGCTGATATAATATTTACGTTTTTCTCCTTCATACACATCCACAAAAAATGCTCTTTTTGCCACAGCAATAAACCCGATATTAATGCCTTGTATAACACGCAGCAAAATGATCGTATCTATATTATTGGATGTGGCAATGAAAAAGGAGCTCGCTGAAAATAATACAAGCGAGATCATGCTTAAAACATACCGGCCATACATATCCAGCAGGCTGCCAACAAAGAACTGCGAAACGCCATAGCTGATTAAAAACGACGATAAGGTTAATTGCACCTGTTGTTCTCTTACATGCAAACCGGTAGCCATGTGCGGCATCGAAGGCAAATAAATATCCGTTGCCAGGCCTGCCAGTGATACGAGGATGTAAGAGAGAACGGTTGCTTTGGGTTTATGATGATCTTTGAGATACTGAACTTTCTGCATAAATGTAATAAGAATGCGCTGCAATGGCTGCGTTGCAGGTAATGCAGCTTTGCAACGTAAAACAAAATAAAAGATATAGAAGTGTACAAAAGCATTGTGCTATTTCCCGGTTGTGCCTGCAAATAAAATATACGTGCATTAATGCGCGAACATTCACGCTGCCTTTACTTCCAAAGACGGCTGCATTAATTTCTTTTTTTCTTTCTTTTGTTTGGCAAGATTAATCAGCAATACGCTGGTTAATATTACCGCAAGACCCGTAAGCTGCAGCAGGCTTACATGTTCGCCTGCAAACAAAACGCCCAGCAATACGGCCACCACAGGGTTTACATAAGCATAAGTGCTTACCTGCGTAGCCGGCCTTACACCTAATAACCAAACATAAGCGCTGTATGCCGCCAGCGAGCCCATGGTTATGAGGTATAATACAGACAGCCATGCATCAGTGCTTACCTGTTGCCATTGAAAACCTTTCCATTCATTGGTAACAAAACTGAAAATAAAGAAGGCCACACCTGCAGCAATTAATTGCCACATTGTATTAACAGTTACACTGCCGCTGCTTTTATATTTTGCATATAAAGAGCCGCCTGCCCAGCACATGGAACCAATTACCAAAAGGGCAAGGCCTGCCACCTGCAACATGCTGCCGGTGTTAGAGACTGCCGATGATACGCGTTCGCTAAAGAGTAACACCACACCTGTAAAGCCAACGATCAATCCAATAATGATGGCTTTGCTGCGAAGGTTTTCATGCCATTTGGGTTTATCAAGTAATACAAACCATATAGGCGCTGCAGAAACCAGTACGGCAACAAGGGAGCTTGCTAAGTTTTGTTCAGCCCATATAACGGCGCCGTTTCCAATAAATAACAGTAAAAAGCCGCTTACGGCTGCAATTTTAATTTGATGAAAATTCCAGAGTTTTTCTTTTTTGTAAATACACCAGGCCATTAGTAACAGGCCTGCTATCAAAAATCGAATGCCCCCGATAATAAACGGCGGAATATCGTGTACTGCTTTCTGTATAAAAAAATACGTGGAGCCCCATACCAGGTAAACCGTGATAAAGGCAATAATTACTAATAAAATCGGTGCTTCTTTTTTTACGGTTGCTTTCATAACAAATGCTTTCTTCGGTTAGTGAAATATAATTGCTCATAACAAATAATCCCGGCTGCTGCTATGTTTTATCTTTTTGAGGCAGCACAAGCTGGTGATCTTCCTTTACTGTTTCCAATACAATGGTTGTTTTTGTGGACAGGATATTCGGTATTTTCCGCAGGCTGTTCCGCATCAGTTTCATTAATCCTGCAGAATCGGCTGTGCGTACCTTAACGAGATAACAATCTTCGCCTGCCACGTGATGCACTTCCTGCACTTCGGGAATTTCTGCCAGTCTTTTTGCCGTATCTGCGGAACAGGTAAAGCCTTCCTGTGATTTAATAAAAATGAATGCCAGTAATTTTTGCTGTACCGCATCGGGGTTTATTACGGCATTGTATTGCGTGATCACTTTTTTCTGCTCCAGCTTTTTCACCCTCTCCAGTACAGCCGATGGGGCCATATTCACTTCACGGGCAAGGTCAGCATTGGAAATGCGGGCGTTACTCTGAATAAGGTTAAGTATTTTAATGTCGGTGTCGTCCAGTATTACATCCATCAGACTAATTTTCTGTAAAATTAAAAACATTCAGAATAAAATTCGATATATTTTTTTTATTAAGAATTATGTTCTGAATTTTTTGATATTAAAGATTGATGGAGCTGTGTGCCTGCATGGCAGGCGGCATCCTGGTTTTTGGGGATAGCGTTTGTAGTGTTACAAATGGCATCCTGAATTTTTAGGATAGGGTTTGCACTTAAAAATGACGGGGTGGATTGTCCCAACGACAATTGCTTTTGTATAAGATTAATTGGCTGCTTTTGAATAGTAATTTTTTACATGTGATCGTATTATATTACATAAATTAGCGTGTTAGCGGTCATGCTGTTTGGACAAAATCTTTCAAACTAAATTTATAGATGGCAGAGACAAGACGAATGCACTATGTCCCGAAAGTTTACTTGGACAAATTTGCTAAACAGCGAGGTGATGAATTTTACATCTGTGCGTTAGATAAACAATCAGTGTAAGCTCCCCTTATTTTAGTGCCGCAGGCATTTAGAGTTTTCTAAATTAATCATCTTTTTGTTTTTCAAATATTTTATCCACTAAACAGCTCTCTTCAATCTGCAAAGTATTTACGTTCGCTG
>JAEWBD010000338.1 GCA_023391315.1 Bacteroidota bacterium
GTGGATGATTATAGCTGGCAAACCCGCGCCGGCGGCAGCGATCCTTCTGCGGCGGCTATGCTTTCTTTCACTTCAGATAAAGAAAAATATAATGTGGGCGATGATGTGAACTTAACTATTCCTTCCGGCAAAGGCGGCCGTGCATTGATAAGCATTGAAAGCGGCAGCAAAGTGCTGAAAACATATTGGGTGAATACAGAACGGGGGCAAACAAAATTTTCTTTTAAAGCGGAAGCAGCATACAGCCCGAATGTATATGTGAATGTGAGCCTGATTCAGCCGCATGCACAAACGGTAAACGATCTGCCGATAAGAATGTATGGCGTTCTGCCCGTTATGATTGATGATAAGAATACGGTTTTAAAGCCTGTTATTAAAATGGCTGATGTTATTCGTCCTGAGGTAAACAATACCATCACCGTATCTGAAGCATCCAATAAAAAGATGACCTATATAATTGCATTGGTGGATAACGGTTTGCTTGATCTCACCCATTTTAAAACGCCCAATCCGCATGATGCGTTTTATGCGCGTGAAGCACTGGGCGTGAAGAGCTGGGATTTATATGATGATGTGATTGGTGCTTTTGGCTCGCAAATCCAGCGCATACTTACCATTGGCGGCGATGCGGAAGCAGAGATTGCCAGCAATACAAGACGTGCCAACCGCTTTAAACCGGTTGTTGAATTTATGGGTCCATTCACTTTAAAAGGCGGAAGCAAAACGCACAGTTTTGTTTTGCCGGCTTATATGGGTAGTGTGCGGGCTATGGTAATTGCAGCGGGCGATGATGCCTATGGTTATGCTGATAAAGATGTTACTGTAAAGAAACCATTGATGATATTGCCAACGCTGCCAAGAGTGCTTGGCCCGGGTGAAGAAGTGAAAATTCCTGTTACGGTTTTTGCAACCAATAGCAATATTAAAAACGTTTCATTAAGCATTCAGTCAAACCCGTACATAACGGCAACCGGTAATCAAACCATCAGTTTTGATAAGCCGGGAGAGCAGCAAACTTATTTTACTGCGAAGGTGAATAATGCAACAGGCATTGGCGATATTAAAATTGTTGCAGCAGGCGGTGGAGAACAGGCGGTTTATCAAACAGAGATTGATGTAAGAAATCCTAACCCTTATACAACACAGGTTACAGAGGTAACATTACAACCCGGACAAAACTGGAATTCAACTGTTGCCATGATAGGCGATGCGCAAAGCAGTAAAGCCACCCTGGAAATATCAAGCATTCCTGCAATGGATCTGCAGAAAAGGTTAACCTATTTAATCACGTATCCGCATGGCTGCATCGAACAAACCACATCGGCTGTTTTTCCTCAACTGGTATTAAACCAGTTGATGGATTTAAGCGATAAACAAAAAGCAGAAGTTGACCGGAATATAAAACTGGTTCTGCAGCGGTATAACAATTTTCAGCAGAGTGATGGAGGATTTAGTTACTGGCCAAACGGCAGCAGCAGCGATGAATGGGGCAGTAATTATGCAGGGCATTTCTTATTAATTGCACAATCGAAAGGCTATAATATTTCGCAAAGTATGCTGCAGCAATGGAAGCAATATGAACGCAGCAAAGCGCTTGCCTGGAATGTAACATCGGCGCCGTGGTATGGAACTGATCTGATGCAATCATATCGTTTATATTTATTAGCATTAGCAGGCTCGCCCGAACTTGGCGCCATGAACCGTTTAAAAGAATGGAAGTTCTTAACGCCTGAAGGCAAATGGAGATTAGCAGCCGCTTATCAGTTAGTGGGACAAACAAAGGTGGCATTGCAATTAATAAGCGGTTTGCCTACTTCATTCCCTGAAAGAAAAAATCCCGGTTATACGTATGGCAGCGATTTGCGCGACCAGGCCATGGTGCTGGAAACACTCGTATTGATGAAACGCAATGCAGAAGCTAATCAATTGGTGAAAACAGTTGCTTCAAAATTATCGCAGGATAACTGGTACAGCACGCAAACAACCGCTTACAGCTTAATTGCTATTGCCGGATTTGCGGGCAGTAACACATCAGGACAAAAAATAATAGCAAACGGTAAATCAGGCAATCAAAATATCAATATCAATTCATCATCTGTTATTGCACAAAATGCATTGCAATGGCAGCGTGGAAAAGCCAATATTCAATTGCAAAACAAAGGCAGTAATGTTTTGTTTGTAAGAGTTATTAATGAAGGAAAACCAATCAGCGGTGAAAATATTTCAGTGACCAATAACCAAGATATTTTAAAAGTGAATGTAAGTTTTGTAGGCATGAACAATACTGCCGTTAATATTGATTCTGTAAAACAGGGAACTGATTTTGTTGCGAAGGTTGTGGTTACGAATCCTGGCAAAAGAGAAGCTTACAGTAATCTTGCGTTAAGCGAAATTTTTCCGGGCGGCTGGGAAATATTAAATACAAGATTGTATAATAGCGAAGGAAGTTTTCAATCATCACCCAGCGATTATATGGATATCCGCGACGACCGTGTTTATTATTATTTTGCTCTGAAGCCTTACGAAACAAAGGTGTATTATGTGCAGTTAAATGCAGCCTATCTTGGTAAATATTACTGGCCGGGCATTTATTGCGAAGCCATGTATGATCATACGATAAGCGGCGGCGAAAAAGGCAAATGGGTGAAAGTGGTGGAATGATGAGTGCCGGTTAAATAAAGTTTGTTACTTAAAGAAGTATTCATATTCTTTTTGTAACGGTTTCACAATTGGAACACTTTAAACGTTTAATCTCAGCAATCTTTACATTTTTTCAAATCCATGTTCAAACATCATCATTCTTTCTTTTTCGCGGCTTGCGCATTTCCATTTCTTCTAACAACGCTTCGGGGGTTGGGCGCGCTGTAATTTCTTTGGCTATAAATAAAAAAACTACGGGGATTAATATAGAACTAAGCAATTC
>JAEWBD010000355.1 GCA_023391315.1 Bacteroidota bacterium
AATAACAGGTTGCCATTTATATCTAACGTTAAACCATTGGAGCCGTCCTCTCCGCCAATGCGCTTTACAGAACCTGTATAACCAGAAGGCGTTAAATATAATGTTGCCGTATCGCCTTCTTTCCATTGATAAATTTTATTCTCAATTACATCGGAAAACAGCAGCATTTGTTTAGCCGGAACCCAAACAGGGCCTTCGCTCCAGGTATAACCTTTGGCAATTATTTCAATGGCCGCATTGCTGTCAATTGCCTGCAGGGCAGCCGCATCGTAAATTTCTATTTTTCCAATTGCCATATCCGGATTTTGGGCAGATGACTGACGTGTATTTTCGCTGCATGCGTTAATTAAAATATACAGCAGCAATGCAGGTATAAATCTTTTCATAATAGCAATTTCAACTTTAAATTTATTGATAGTGATTAAATAAAACCGTTTGCGCATTTATTAATGCCTTGTCAGCATCTTCCGTTAATAGCGTGAAATTTTTATTTAATGCTGATAGGGCTGCATGGTATAACTGTAATAAATTTCCCGATGAAACAATGGTTACTAATTCCACATTTTCGTTTAAAACCTGCTTTAATTCCTCGCCTATAAGCAGGCCGCTTAAATAATAATAGTTTTCTTTTTTGTCCATTGTATTGAACAAAGTATTGATGCGGACATGAAAAATATTATTTAAGAAAGATGATGCAGTTGCATCGCTAACGCCCTTTAAAAAAATATCATTGGCCTTTGTATTTGTATTTTCCTGTTCAACCGAATTTGATAAAATACTTTTTGTGGAAAGCAGTTGAAACAACTCGCCGGTCATATAGGTTTTAATTTCAGCCAGCATTTTATTTTCTACCAGTATATGTTTGGAGTGTGTGCCCGGTAATATGAATAGTTGTTTATTGAATGATGAATTTATGGCGCAGCCTGCAAGGATTGTTTCTTCGCCGCGCATTACATCTGCTGAAGAGCAGGCGCCTGAAACCAGTATTGTTTTATGCGGAAAAGATGGTGAGCCTGCAATAATATCAGTTAATAAATTTTGCGGATGAATAACGAACGGAATCTTTTTATAAGGCAATTCTTTCATGCCAATAGCAGAAGATGCCATGCCTGCAATTATTAAAGGCACATTGTTTAAAGATTTGCCTGTTTGCTGACAAAGTTGTTGAATTTGTTCATTGATATAGTTACTGTAAAACGAAAGTCTGTCGGTTCTTTGTTGCGCTTTCCATGCATCGTAAGTCGCTGAAATGCCTTGCTGTGTGAGCGTTTCAGCCAATACTGTTTTTGTTGCGGCATCAATTAAACGCAGCCGGAATGAACTTGTTCCCCAATCGCAGCTTAAGAAGATTTGCATATTTATTTGAACCTGATTTATTACTGAATAATGTATTAACTGTACAAGTCCTGCCCGGCTGACACCGGTCAGACAGGGTTGCGACGCAACGGCAGCTAAATGAAAATACAACTGCCGGTAACCAAATAAACAATCATGTTATGCAAAGCATAACAGCACATTTAAGCTTGCAACGCTGCAACCAGTTGTTTTGCTTTTGCCGTTATTGTTTCAAGATATGCTTTATTAACCGTGGCTTTACTGCTCACCAAAGCGCTTCCTATACCAAAAGCCACCGCGCCGGTTTTAGCAAATGTTTGAATGTTTGATGCATCAATGCCACCGGTTGGCATAACCTTTATAAAATTGAGTGGCGCTAATATATTCTTCACATAATCTGCATTAAGGCAGGGAAATATTTTAATGATATCTGCGCCGTTTTTATGTGCAGCCACAATTTCTGTTGGCGTAAATGCACCGGGAATGCTTATGATGCCTGCATCTTTTGCTGCTTTAATTACCTGCGTATCAAGTGATGGCGAAATAAGAAATGCAGCGCCTGCCGCAATAGCATTTTTCGCATCCTTTTCATTAATTACGGTGCCTGCGCCAATAAGCATTTTGTTTTTGAATTCATGGTTCAACTGTTCAATGGCAGGCAAGGCATTATCAGAATTTAAAGTAATTTCCAGCAGGCGGATACCACCATCATATAAGGCGTTTGCAATGTTTGTTATTTCTGCCGGCGGCATGCCGCGCAAAATGGCCACAATTTTATGTTCAAATATTTGCGATAAACTTGTCATGCCATAAAGATAAAGTTATCAGCCACTGCTGCACATCAAAAACTTTTACCGAATATCCATATTTGCTTTCCGGATACGTATAAACGCTTATATTGGGCGCTTTGTAAAATTCATTTCATGAAAAAAGATTACTATTTCAAACCTTTGCTGATAGTGCTGTTGCTATCAGCATGGGGTACCCGGTTAATGGCGCAACAGTTAAAAGTGCCGGTTGAATATTATAAACTTAAAAACGGTTTAAAGGTTGTTTTATCGCCGGATAAAACAGCGCCAATTGTTGACATAGGCGTTTATTACAACATTGGTTTTCGCATAGAACCAAAAGACCGCACCGGTTTTGCGCATTTGTTTGAGCACATGATGTTCCAGGGTTCACAGAACCTTGGCAAGATGGAATTTATAAAACTGGTGCAGCAAAACGGCGGCATATTAAACGGCTCCACCCGTTTTGATTTTACCAATTATTTTGAAGTGCTGCCTGCGCATAAACTTGAAACCGGTTTATGGGCAGAAGCCGACCGCATGAAAGGCCTTGCTATTACACAGGATAACTTAACCAATCAACAAGGCGTTGTAAAAAATGAAGTGAAGGTAAACGTGCTTAACCAGCCGTACGGCGGTTTTCCGTGGTTGGATATGCCGCAGTATGCGAATAAGAACTGGTATAACGCACATAATTTCTATGGCGATCTGAAAGACCTTGATTCGGCTAACCTTGATGATGTTCAAAGCTTTTTTAAAACATATTATGCACCCAACAATGCTGTAATAGTTGTGGTGGGCGATTTTGAACCTGCTGAAGCAAAGAAATGGATAGACCAGTATTTTGCGGCTATACCATCAGCCACATTACCCCCCAAACCTGATATCACCGAACCAAAGCAGGAACAAGAACAACGATTTGTAAAAGAAGATAAACTAGCCAACAAACCTGCCATCGCCGTTGCTTATAAAATGCCCGATAGAAATACGCCGGAATATTATGCAATGGGATTGATTGATCAAATGTTGCTGCAGGGGAAAGACAGTAAGCTGTATCAATACCTTGTGCAGGATAAAGGTTATACTTCAAGCATAAGCGGCGGGATAAATTATCTCGGAAACATGTATAACTATAACGGCCCGATGGTTTGGATGGCTGATTGTATTTATGATTCAACAGTGAATGCGGATTCAATTGTTGCGCAGTTTGATAAGGCGGTTAATGATGTTTCAAAAGTTACGCAGGCCGATCTTAACCTTGCATTGGTTAAAATGCGTTCTGATTTATATGATGCTTTGGGCGGGCAGTTTGGTATTGGAAAAGTTGACCTGCTGGCATCATTTGCTTTATTTGATGACAATCCAAACAGGATAAACACGCTGGAGGAAGAATTTAAAAAGGTTACGCCTGAATTAGTAAAGAAAACCGCACAGGAATACCTGCGTTCATCCAACAGGACTATTTTAATTGTTGATCCGAAAGCCGGTAAATAAACATGAAGCCATCATTAGCTTAAAAAAATAAGAGATGAAAAAAATTGCATTATATATGTTATCCGCAACGCTTTTATGCAGCGTTGCATTTACAGCAAAAGCGCAAAAGCAAACACCGCCGGAAGGAGGTACGCCAAAAGGTTTTGTATTGCCAGCTAAAAAACAAAATACATTACCTAACGGCATGCGCACTACAATGGTTGAATACGGCTCTTTGCCAAAAGTATATGTAAGCCTTATTATTAAAACTGGCAATGTGCAGGAAGCTGCCAATCAGGTTTGGCTTTCAGATTTATTGGGGAAATTAATGAATGAAGGCACAACATCGCTCAGCGCTACAGCACTTGCTAAAAAAGCTGCCGGTATGGGTGGCCAGGTTGGTGTGAGTGTTGGCTCTGATCAGTTCACAATTTATGGCTCCGCCTTATCTGAGTATGCACCCGACCTTGTAAAGTTGGTTGCTGATGTTGCTATTAATCCCTTGCTGCCTGCAAGTGAAATGGATCGTTTAAAAGCTGATTTAAAACGCCAGCTAGCATTAAATAAAAGTGTGCCGCAGTCTATTGCGCAGGAAAAATTCTTTAATGTAATGTGGGGCGATACGCCGTATGGAATATTATACCCAACAGAAGCAATGCTGGATAGCTATACCATCGATGATGTTAAGAAATTTTATAACGATAACCTGGGAGCAAAACGTTCTGTATTGTATGTGGCCGGTAAATTTGATGAAGCTGCAACATCAAAAGCTGCAACAGCGAGTTTCAGCAAATGGAAAGCAGGCCCTGAAGCTGTTTATCCTTCGATAGCACCGAATAGTACAGGTAGTTCAAGCGTTATTATTGACCGTAAAGGTGCGCCTCAAACCACGGTGATTATCGGTTTGCCGGTAATCAATCCAAAAAATCCCGACTATCTGCCATTGACGATAATGAATTCTTTGCTTGGCGGTTCTTTTGCTTCAAGAATTACAAGTAATATCAGGGAGAATAAAGGCTATACTTATTCACCGTCCAGCTCCGTATCATCTCATCCTTCCGGTGCAGTTTGGTATGAGGCGGCAGATATAACCAGCGAACATACTATTGATGCTATTGCTGAAATAAAAAAAGAAGTTGTGCGCCTGCAAACGGAAGCCCCTTCTGCCGACGAGCTTGGCGGCATTCAGCGTTATACCGCCGGCATATTTGTGTTGCAAAATTCCACGCCAACCGGCATTATAAGCCAATTGAATTTTCTTGATTTATATGGATTGGATGACAACTATTTAACCAACCGCGTTAAAAATATTTATGCGGTTACGCCACAACAGGTTAGTGAGCTGACAAAGAAATATTTGCCAACAGATAAAATGGCGATTGTAATGGTAGGCGATGAAGCTTCCATTAAAGAGCAGCAGTCTAAAGCAGGAAATAATTAAGGTTATATTATTATTGAATACAAAAGGGTAAGCTTTTGCTTACCCTTTTGTATTATAAATATGCTGGTAAAGATTACTTGTTTACAAGCTCATGCATGTTTGTTTGATGGTTGTCAAGCGTTGTATATTTAAAATCGTTTGAGCCCGAAAAACTTGCGCCTTTTAAATTAACAGCACTCACAAATGCCGCATATTTAAAATTTGCATCGTCTTTAAATGATGCACCGGCAAAACTGCCTGCATGTTTAAACTGTGCATACTTAAAATCCGCATCGCCTTCAAACACAGTATTGCTGAAATCAAAATTTGCCGGAAAATCAACATATTTAAAAATAGCCTCTTCCTTAAATATTACGGATTTAAAAACAGGCCCGTTTTTAAAGCTGGTATATTTAAATTCCGCTTCTTCATTAAAGCGGCTGCCCGCAAAAGATGTTTTGTTATTGAATACAGAATATTTAAAAGAAACATCATCCTGGAAACTGCAGTTCTCAAAATTTACGCCTGCATTAAAGTTGGCATTATATACAGTGCTGTTGTTTATAAAAGATTTACCATTATCAGGATTATAATAACCTATCACTTTGCCCGTGAATTTACAGTTGCTGAAAGTAACCGGGACATTAATTGTGCTGATATATGTTTTATCGTTTGAATTGGTTCTTTCAAGCTTCTTATTATTAAGATTCGTAAAATCAAGCGTGCCTGTAATTTCTGCATCTTTTATTAATACAGGGTGATTATTGTTGATGCTTTCAATTACCGATGCTGCATTTACAGTTTTCTGGGCAAAGCTTATAGCCGGCATTACTAACAGCAACAAAACTGAAATAATTGTTCTCATTTTATATTTTTTTGAAAGATAGATTTTTAGGCAGAAAGGTAGAAAGGCTTATGGAAATGCGGCATTATCAGTATTTCAACGGCGGAGCTGATTTACAGAATCATACATCAGTTATCAGTTGCTGGCATTACTGCAACAGTTAACAAACATTTTCTTTTTATAATTACACCGCTTCTTTTAATTTAGATGGAGTATAACGATCATTAGAATAAATACATTTCTTAAACCTGCAGTATGAATAAAGCAATTTCAACACCAAATATTGGTTATATAGTTTTATGGATAACCGTTGTTCTTTCTGCCTGCAAAACCACACCAAAACTTATAGACGTTGATCCCGCATTTAGCCAGTATATTGATGCTTATACTTCTGGTGTTATTTCAAAGAAAAATACAGTCAGGATACAACTGGCTGCTGATGTATCAACAACACATACTTTGAATGAAGAGGTAAAGGAAAATCTTTTTTCTTTTTCTCCTTCGGTTGATGGTAAAGCTTACTGGATTGATGCCCGCACCATAGAATTTAAACCCGGCAATGACCTTACGCCCGATCAGTTATATGAAGTGAATTTTAAACTGGGTAATGTAATCAAAGTGCCTTCAAAGTTTGATGATTTTAAATTTAATGTGCAGGTGGTAAAGCCATCATTTGAAGTAAATGAATATGGGCTTCGCAGTAACAATAAAACTTCGATGAATTTATCGGGGAAAATTTTAACGGCGGATGTGGAAACTTCTGCCAATATTGAAAAATTATTAACGGCTTCCATTGCAGGTAAAGCAATACCTGTTACCTGGCAGCATAATGAATCTGCAAAGGAACACCAGTTTACGCTCAGTAATATTCCACGTACAAACAATGCCCAAAAATTATTGCTGCAATGGAAAGGCGAGGCCATTAACAGTCAGCAACAGGGCAATAAGGAAGTTGAAGTACCTGTATTGGGCGACTTTAAATTACTCGATGTGCGTGCTTCGCAGGAAGATGAACAATACGCATTGGCACAGTTTAGCGACCCCATTTCTGCCGGCCAGGATTTGAATGGTTTGATAACAATCAGCAATGTTGAAAACCCGGCTTTCACCATTTCAGGCAGCGAAGTAAAAGTATATGCCAACGATGACCTGGATGGTGATCATACTATAAACGTTTTGCCGGGCATTGAAAATATTAGCGGCGATAAATTGCAGAAAAATTATTCATCCAATGTATTTTTTGAAAACCGCCTGCCGCATGTAACTATTAAAGGAAACGGGAATATTTTGCCCAACAGCACCGGTAAACTGGTGCTGCCCTTTGAAGCCATTAATTTAAAAGCCGTTGATGTTTCCATTATCAAAGTTTATGAAAACAATATTGCCCAGTTTCTTCAGGTAAACGATATGAATGGTGAACAGGACTTGCGCCGCGTTGGTAATCCAATAAAAGAGGCCACCGTAAGACTGGATGATGATAAATCACTCAACCTCCATCATAAAAATGCGTTTTCGCTTGATCTTGATAAATTCATTCGCGCAGAGCCCGGCGCTATCTACCGCGTTACAATTGGCTTTCGGCCTGATTACTCTCTATATACCTGCGACAGCCTGCAAAAAGATGAAGGTGATGAATGGGGCTATTATAATGCAAGCAATGAATACGCGTTGGATGATAATGAAGATTTCTGGAACCGTTACGATAATTATTATCCTTATGGTTATAACTGGCGCCAAAGAAATAATCCCTGCTTTAGTTCTTACTACAGCAAAGAAAAATTTGCAACAAGGAACATTTTAGCAAGTAATATTGGTTTAACCGCAAAGTATTCAACCAATAAAAGTTTGTTTGTTGCAGTGAATGATCTCATCTCAACAGAACCCATGAAAAATGTTGAGCTGCAGGTACTCGATTATCAGCAACAAATAATTGCAAAAGCAAGCAGTGATGGTGATGGCCTTGCAATGATTGAATTAAAACGTAAACCCTTTTTATTGATTGCCAAACAAGGCAGCCAGTCAGGTTATCTAAAATTAGATGATGGCAGCAGTTTGCCGTTAAGCCGTTTTGATGTTGGCGGTGATGAAGTGAAGAATGGAATTAAAGGTTACATCTTTGGTGAACGCGGTGTTTGGCGGCCCGGCGATAGTTTGTTTTTGAGTTGCATCATCAATGATAAAAATAATCCCTTGCCGGATGATTATCCTTTGGAGATGGAGATGATTTCGCCGCGGGGTCAATTATACAAACGCATAGTACAAACCAATGCAGCGGATGGCTTCAATGTTTTCAGAACGGCAACCGATGCCGATGCGCCAACCGGTAACTGGATATGCCGTGTAAAAGCAGGCGGCGCTGCATTTGAAAAGAAACTGAAGATTGAAACGGTGATGCCGAACCGTTTAAAAATCAGTCTTGATTTTGGTAATGTTGATGCGCTTGGAAAAAATACTACTGTTAACGGAACACTTACTGCAAAATGGTTGTTTGGTGCAACGGCGCAAAATTTAAAAGCAAGGGTTGACGCGCAGTTGTATAAAAAGAAAACAAAATTTCCAAAGCTGGATAGTTATGTGTTTGATAATCCAACATCAAATTTTACATCACAATCCAAAACTATTTATGATGGTACATTAAGTGCTGACGGAACAGCGGCTGTTAATCCAACATTTGCAGCAGGCGAAGATGCGCCGGGACAATTATTGACGAATCTCGTTGTTAAAGTATTTGAGCCCGGCGGCAGTTTCAGCATCGATAATTTTTCCATGCCTTTCAATCCATATTCATCTTATGTGGGCGTGCAGGTGCCTGAAGGTGATAAAACCTGGGGCTTCTTGCAATCGGGCCAAAGCCATCGCTTCAATATTGTTGATGTGGATACAAAAGGAAAATTTTTACAGGGCAGCTCATCTGTACAAATTCAATTGTATAAAATTCAATGGCGCTGGTGGTGGGATGAAGATGATGACCTCTCCAATTTTACGCAGAATGAATACAATAAGTTTATAAAAAAAGATACAGTACAGCTAACGGATGGCAAAGGTTTTTACGATATAAAAATGGATGAAGATAATTGGGGAAGGTACCTGATTTTAATAAAAGATATGCGCAGCGGGCATATAACCGGCAGCACATTTTTTGTGGATGATTATAGC
>JAEWBD010000421.1 GCA_023391315.1 Bacteroidota bacterium
CAGCAACCCGTTGCCATAAACGACAATCCTGTTGAACCTAAAGCTGAACCTGCAGAAGCAGAAGTGCACAGGCCCGGCAAATGGTACCTGGGCAATTATGAAAAGAAATTTATTGTGCTGGTAAACGACGAGCAAAATGTTTATTTAAGCGAAAAGGAACTGGAATTTCTTACAGGCATTTTAAATGCCTGTAAGATGAATCTTGCACATGTTGCGCTTATTAATTTTAAAAACCATCCGGTGCAATTCCGGCAGATGAAGAAAGATTTGCAGCCGCAGTATATTGTAAGTTTTGGCATAACTGCGCTGCAGATAGAATTGCCATTTTCCATGCCCGACTACCAGGTGCAGCAATATGATAATTGCGCCATATTAACAGCGCCTGCACTGGTTCAATTAAATGCAGCAACACCTGCGGCAAAAGCGGAGAAAACAAAATTGTGGAACAGCCTTAAAAAAATGCTTAACCTCTGATGAATAATAAAACCCTGATTTTTGCGAGTAACAACAAACATAAAGTTGAAGAAATACTTGCCGTTATTAGCAATCAATACCAGATAATTACATTAAGTGAAGCGGGCATTGATATTGACATTCCCGAGCCTCACGATACCATTGAAGCCAATGCATCTGAAAAATCGAAAACCATTTATGAGCTCACTAAACATAATTGCTTTGGCGATGACACCGGCCTTGAAGTGGAAGCATTGAATGGCGAACCCGGCGTTAAAAGTGCAAGGTATGCCGGCGATCAAAGGGATTTTGATGCGAATATTGATAAACTGCTTTCTAAACTTGATGACAAAGAAAATCGTAATGCACAGTTTAAAACCATTATTTCTTTAATGTGGAATGGCAGCGAATATTTGTTTGAAGGCATTGTAAAAGGAATGATTATTTATGAACGCCGCGGCACAAACGGTTTTGGATACGATCCTGTTTTTATTCCTGAAGGCAGCTATAAAACTTTTGGCGAAATGACGCTGGAAGAAAAGAATTTATTCAGCCACCGTAAAAAAGCCACTGATAAATTAATTGAATTTTTAAAACAACAATGATTGCCGCGGATGCACGGATATATTGAACATTTAAATTGATTCTGCCTGTGGCTTGTAAACTGATCGCATGGAACGCATTAAAATAAATCTGCCTGATAATTTTAAATTTTCAACCAAAATCAAAATACGCATTACCGATTTGAATTACGGTGGCCATGTTGGCAACGATAGTTTTCTTTCCCTTATCCATGAAGCAAGAATGCAATTTTTAAACAGCCTGGGTTATTCGGAATTAAAACTTGAAGGCACCTCGTTAATTATGTTTGATGCGGCTATCGAATTTAAAAGCGAATTGAATTATGGTGATGAAGTAAAAATATCTGTTGCTGCCGGTGGTTTTAATACAAGGGGCTTTGATATTTTTTATAAACTCGAGATAATTCATGGCAATGGATATACGGTAGCAGCCAAAGCAAAAACAGGCATGCTTTGTTACGATTATACCAATAAAAAATTAACCGGCCTTCCGCAAAAAGTAAAAGAAGCATTGCTTTAAATTTTTGAATTATTGTGCTTCTTTATGCTTGCAACAAGAGCCGAAAAATGCGCTGCTGCGACCGGTTAGTTATTATCAACCAATTAAGGTGAGTTGTACAATAAAAAAGCAGCCAAAAGAAAAGGTATTAATATTAATTAAAGATACATTCATTATGTAAGTCTAAAGGATCAAATTATATTCCAATCTTCTCATTTACCACTTTTAAAATTTCTGTTTCCAAAGCAATGGCGTTGCTTTCAATATCCCTTCCTTTTGCAATAATATCTTCAACAAAAGTTTTATCATCATAACCCGAAGCATTAATGCGCACATTCATAAACGCACCTATTACGGCGCTGCGGGCACATAATGCGCCAACGCCTGCATCTGAAACAGAGTTTGGGTTGCCGGTATCTGCCATTTCTTTTATTATAAGCATACTTTCATAAGCTAGCTGCATTACTTTAAAAGGTACTTCAATGGCAAATTTTGTGGCTTCCTGTATAGCTTGTTTGCGCATTTGTTTTTCTTCGTCTGTTGATTTGGATAAACTCATTGCAGCCATTATTTGATTAAATGCTTTTGTATCCGCATCAACCAGTTGCATCAGCTCATTTTTATATTGCTGGCCTTTATCAGCCCAGTTACTAAATTCTTTCCAGCGTTCATCCCAACCCTTTTTATGCGACGATAAATTGGCAACCATCGTAGCCAATGAAATGCCTAAAGCACCAACATACGCAGAGATGGAGCCGCCTCCGGGCGCAGGGCTTTCGCTGGCGGTTTCGTCAGCAAAATCTCTAAGCGTTGTATTAATGAGTGCACTGTCTTTTGCATCTTTCAGCAGATATTCAATAATTCTTTCTTCAGGTTTAAAAAGCGCGAGTTCATCCAATCCCATTGATTTAACAGCAATGCGCACCAGTTCTTTTTCAGCAACCCCTGTTGAACGTTTTTGTTTTTCTAAAAAATATTTACCCGCATCAACCATAGATTTCAATGGAACAAGGCCAACAAGCTCACTGCCTGTAACACGAATGCCGCGGGCATCTGCTTTTTTGCAAACTTCGTCAAAGGCAATGTGCAAAGGCGTTATGCCAATGTTGGTTAGGTTCATAGAAATTTGTGCAATACCATATTCTTCAATAAACCAGCCAATAGCTTTTACATTTTTTAAACTTCCGGGAATGTTTACCGGCTTCCCGTTTTCGTCCAGTACGGGTTTACCGTTTACTGTTTTTGTACGGCCTGCTTCGCGCACATCAAAGGCAATGGCGTTGGCCCTGCGCGTTGATGTTGTATTAAGGTTTACATTATAAGCAATTAAAAAATCCCTTGCGCCAATAACAGTGGCGCCGCGTTTTGCATCAAATTCCGGTGGTCCAAAATCAGGCTGCCATTCCGGCAATTTTATTTTTTTGAAAAAGCCTTCATATTCACCTGCACGGATGATAGAAAGATTGTGGCGTAATTTATTTTTTTGCGCATGTTCATATAAATAAACAGGTATCTGCAAATCTTCGCCAACCAGCTTTGCCAGTTCATGCGCATATTCAACGGTTTCTTCCATTGTAATATTTGCGATTGGAATTAAAGGGCAAACATCTGTGGCGCCCATACGCGGATGTTCGCCTGTATGTTTGCTCATGTCAATTAATTCACCTGCTTTTTTAATGGCCCTGAAAGCAGCCTGTACCACAGCTTTGGGCGTACCAACAAATGTTACAACCGTTCTGTTGGTGGCCTTGCCCGGATCAACATTTAATAAGCGGACACCTTCAACACTTTCAATTTCATCTGTAATTTGTTTGATGATATTTAAATCACGCCCTTCACTAAAATTGGGAACACATTCTATTATCTGCTGCATACAAATAACTGTTTTAAAGATCAGCAATACTAAAAAAACTTTATGGTGGACAATGATAAAGCTATCGGCAAAAATTCAATTCAGCAAACGCTGTTCGGGCAGCGTCTGAAGAAAGAGTGAAACGCAGCTGATTTACCCGTTTCAATATAACTACGATACGTAGGATTTCATCTGTGTACCGGTGGCTGCAATAATTTTATATGAATATTTATAATCCCGGAGTTATTCTCGATTATAACCATTTAAGCCTTGCTCAAAGCAAGCTCCCTGTTGGCTGCTTCAAATATTTTCTTTTCTTTCCAGTCGTACCATTTATGCGGCATTGTTTTTTTCATCAGCGTATCAATATTGCGCATGCCGGCAATATTCCATAAACCTTTCAGTTTTCCACCAACAGAATTATTCAATGCACGCAGGCTCATGGCAAAACCACTGTCTAAATATTCCATATGGTGCCAGTAACCACCGGGCATGAATAGCGTATCACCGTGTTCAAGTGTAACTTCCAGTCCGTTGGCAATTTTGAGCGCCGGAAATTTTTTAGTATCCAGTTTGCTTTTATCGGCATCATAATAATTGCTGAAATCGGCAAGGCTTAATACTTCAAAAGGCTTGCGATATAATTTATATTGTTCGCTATAAGGAAATAATAAAACCTTCTTTCTGCCTGCAAACTGCGTATGCAGAATATGGCTTAAATCAATATCAAAATGAATGTGTGTAATAGAGCCCTGGCCACCGGTAAACAACATGGGCACACGCTTTACAAAGCCTTTCATATATTCATCAGGCCATGTAAAATCTTTGGTAAGCTGCGGCGCATGGCTGAATATATTGAATAAAAAAATGCGCCATGCTGCCGGGCCTTTGCGAATCATATCTACATATTCACCAAAGGTTGTATAATCATCGGCTTTATTAACAGGCGTGTATGCATCGCTTTTTACATTATTGTAAATGCCTACTTTTTTGTCACCTACTATCTCTTTAAAATAATCCCAGTTCCACTTAGAATAAGCCGGCCATTTTTTTGAAAAATTTTTTATTACAACAGGAGTGTTGGTGCTGAAATAATTGCGTTTAAAATCTGCAGGAGTTATATCATCAACAACAGTTACCGGTTTTAAATGCATACGAAAAATTTAATTTGCAAAAGTAGTTTGCCGCGTTGTTAACGCAAAGTTGATATTCGTCAATTAACTGTCATTAAAACTTTGTTATACACTTATCTTGCGGCAAACTTTTGCTAATGCGTATCATAAGTTATAATGTAAATGGCATTCGCGCTGCTTTAAAAAAAGGATTGCTTGACTGGATGAAAACAAATCCTGCTGATGTTATATGCCTGCAGGAAACAAAAGCGCATAAAGATAATGTTGCGCATGAACAAATTACAGATCTGGGTTATTACGATTATTGGTATTCTGCGCAAAAAAAGGGTTACAGCGGTGTAGCTGTTTTTTCTAAAATTGAGCCCTCGAATGTTGTATACGGCACAGGCCATAAAGTAAGCGATGATGAAGGCCGTGTGCTGCAGCTTGATTTTGGCGATGTGCGTTTGATCAACGCTTATTTTCCTTCAGGCACCACGGGCGAATTGCGGCAATCATTTAAATATGAATGGCTGGAAGAATTCTTTCAATACCTCGAAAAGTTGAAACAAACACATCCCAAACTTATTCTGTGCGGCGATTATAATATTGCTCATAAAGAAATAGATATTCATAATCCAAAAGGAAATATAAAAACATCTGGTTTTTTGCCTGAAGAAAGGGCATGGATGGATAAACTTTTTACGAATGGATGGGTGGATGCTTTTCGTGTCATCAGGCCGGAGCCTCACCGGTACAGTTGGTGGAGCCAGCGGTTTCCTTCGGTAAGGGCCGAAAATAAAGGATGGAGAATAGATTATATTAATGTAACGGAACCTTTGACAAATAATATAAAAGATGCGGAAATTTATCCTGAAGTAAAACATAGCGATCACTGCCCCGTTTATCTTGAAATTGACTTATAGCATGTGTAAGCTCGTTTGATCTTCGCGATTTGTGGC
>JAEWBD010000104.1 GCA_023391315.1 Bacteroidota bacterium
ATATTGATTTAGATAAAGTGATGGGGCTTCGTTTAATAAAAGGCCGCCTGCTCAACAAAACCTATAGAGCTGATATTTTAAACCCTGATTCGCTGATGAAAATAAGAGATTCTGCACTGTATGCAAATGCAGCTAATCAGCAGTCTTCATTAATTACTGCTTATACAGCAAAGGTGTTGCAGGTAAAAGATTTAGGTGTGCCGATAAGGCAGGCCCATACAACACCGGTTGGCATCATAAAAGATTTTAATAATGAGTCGCTGGAAGAACCTATGAAACCAACTATTATTATTGCAGGGCCATCGCCCGAATATGGCGGCATGCTTATAAAAGTAAGGCCCGGCCAGGAAAAACAGGCAGCGATAGCTGTTTCAAAACTTTGGCGGCGGTTTTATCCCGATAAACTATTAGAGATAAAATGGGTGGATGATATGCTGGCTGCACAATACAAGGCAGAAAGCAGGCTGCAACAACTCTTTTCTTTCTTCAGCGGTTTAAGCATGTTCCTTGCGGCATTGGGTGTTTTGGGGTTGATAATACAGGCCACTGCCCAGCGCAAAAAAGAAATAGGCATTCGTAAAGTTTTGGGCGCCTCCGTTTCATCAATTGTGCGATTGTTTTCCATTGATTTTGTAAAGCTGGTTCTGATTGCCGTGCTTATTGCATCACCGGTGGCCTGGTGGCTGATGAATAAATGGCTGCTTGATTTTGCTTACCGCATACACATCAGCGGGTGGGTTTTTATAATAGCAGGCACTATTGCAGTTGTGATTGCTTTATTAACGATAAGTATTCAATCTGTAAAATCGGCAATGGCCAACCCCATTAAAAGTTTGAGAACGGAATAACAGCCCATCCAAACCTTCCCGAAGGAAGGCCTGGTAAACTGCAAATTGTATAAACAACATTCAATTAATCGCGCTTTTGAAAGCCCCTTCCTTTAGAATGGGCCGCTTGCAACCTGAAGCGTACAGCTTATAATTAAAATACAATCACCGTTTTACCAATAGCTTTCCCGCTTTCCTGTAAGCGATGTGCAGCTTTAAGGTTATCAGCACTCAATCCATTAAAGGTTTTATTTAATGTTGTTTTTAAAGTACCATTATCAAATAATGCTGCAGCTTTATTTAAGATGTGATGCTGTTCTATCATATCGTCTGTTTCAAAAGTAGAACGGGTGTACATAAACTCCCAGCTAAAGGTTACGCTTTTACTTTTTAATTTAGTTAAAGCAACCGGCTCTGCAGAACCCGTGATGGATGCAATATGCCCCTGTGGTTTTATCAGTTCCACCATCGCATCCCAGTAAGTATTGGTATTAACAAAGTCGAGGATAAAATCTACATATTTAAAACCGGCGTTACGTACTTCGCTCACGAGATCTTTATGGTTCACTACAATATCTGCTCCCTGTTGTTTACACCACTCAACCGTTTCAGGGCGTGAAGCTGTTGCAATAACCTGAAGGCCGGCTATTTTTTTGGCAATCTGTATAGCAATAGAGCCCACACCGCCGGCACCACCGATAATTAAAACGCTTTTGCCTTTATCGCTTTCATTGATACGCATCCGGTCATATAGTGCTTCCCATGCCGTGAGCGTTGTAAGCGGCATGGCGGCGGCTTCTGCATCGCTTAAAAGAGATGGTTTTTTTCCAACAATCCTTTCATCTATTAACTGATATGCTGCGTTACTGCCAGGCTTATTAATATCACCGGCATAGTACACTTCATCACCCTTCTTAAATAACGTAACATTATTCCCAACAGCTTCTACAATACCCGAAGCATCCCACCCAATTATCTTTGGCGCATCAAGCACTTTGTCTTTGGCGCTGTTCTGTCTTATTTTAAAATCAACCGGGTTCACGCTAACCGCTTTAATTTTTACCAGCAGGTCATGCCCTGTTGGTTCCGGAACAGGTATTTCAAAATCAATAAAGCTATCTGCTGCTTCTATGGGTAATGATGTTGTAAAACCAACTGCTTTCATATTGAATATATTTTTAAGAATGAAAAAGTTTATTACACGCACTCAAATATAACGGCAGAAATTTATTCATTATTTACCAGGCTGCCCGACCACAGCATTACAAACACTCATTTTATGCAATAGCTTACCTTTCGCTTTCAAAAAATTAAGCCGCTATGCAAAAAAAAGTTCAGCGTTATGCATCCATTACCGGACTTAAAAAAGAAGATATGGCCTATTACAAAGAATTGCATGTTGCCGTTTGGCCAGGCGTTTTAAAACAGATAAAACAAAGCAACATCCAGAACTATTCTATTTACCTGCAGGAAATTGATGGCAAACATTTCCTCTTTAGTTATTTTGAATATACAGGTGACGATTTTAATGCAGATATGAAACGAATGGCAGAAGATCCCGAAACCCAACGCTGGTGGAAAGAAACTGATCCCACGCAAATACCGTTACCGGAGGCAGCAGCCAAAGGGCAGATATGGAGTTTTATGGAAGAAGTTTTCCACCAGGATTAACTGCATCCTTCATTCAAAACAGGCTTACCTTTAAGTGATAAGCCTGTTTACATCTGCATAGTTTAATCCTATAATGTTATCTTAAACGCCACTGCATATTTGCCGGTTGTTTTATTTTGAAGTGAAGAAGGTATGTTTAATGTTGTCGCATCTCCTTCTGTTTTGTATTTGATCTTTTCTTTCGGTGCATCCAGCAAAACAATTTTGCTTTTTTTATTCAATGCGATGCCTTTTAAATTAATGGCAGATGGTAATACAACATCATCCGCTTTATCATCACTCAACACATATACGAAAATTGTTTTCTTATCTTTCGATTGCAGGTATAAAACATTACCATCTTCATAAGGCGCTAAGGGTTTTGTGGCATATACCGCTTCTCCATGCACTTTCATCCAGGCGCCAATTTCTTTTAAACGGCTGTATGCTGTATCGCTGTAATCACCCAGTGGCGAAGGCCCGATGTTCAGCAACAAATTACCGCCTCTTGATATAATACGCAGTAATAAATGAATAATAGTATTGGTGGGTTTATAATGGTCATTTGGCACATAACTCCATGAATTGTCCATGGTAATACAGCTTTCCCAGGGATAAGGTAACGGCTCTTTCGGAAC
>JAEWBD010000449.1 GCA_023391315.1 Bacteroidota bacterium
TTCTTGAGGTGATGATATTATAAGCATAGTCATTAAGACCAGCTCCTGCTTCCACTGGTATACTGTCAATTGCCTGGAAATTTATGCACTTGCCCACCTCATTAAATACTGCGCGTTTACAGAAGTACGCACCTTTAGTTAAATATTGGTAAATAACTTCAAATGAATCATTTCTGTTGATAAAGGCAACATTGTACTGTTCACCGTATTGCAGGATATGTGTTTTCACACGCTTCTTTACATGCATATCCTTATCATATATAATAATTTCCGATTTTTTAGGCTTACCGTCCGGCGTTTTCCAAATAAGAATATCATCTTTTACCTGGCCTATAATATTAAACTTTGAAATAATGGCATATGACTCCGGCAACGAGTAACGAATTTTTTGACCGGCAGAGATAAAAGGCAGGCAGAAAAATAAACTAAGAGTAATAAGATTGAAAGCTACTTTCATACAATATATTAAAGGTGTAATGTTGAACTAAAACATCCCAAATATACAGTGTGTATAAATTAAATGTTATTCCGGGATTTTGATTTTCGGCAATCACTAAATTGCATTTTTCTATGGATAAGTTTATTGTTTCAGCGAGAAAGTACAGGCCACAAACTTTTGATACGGTTGTGGGCCAGCAGCATATTACGACTACTTTAAAAAATGCCATCAAAAACAAGCAGTTGGCGCATGCATTTTTGTTCTGCGGACCGCGTGGTGTAGGTAAAACAACCTGTGCCCGTATTCTTGCCAAAACCATCAACTGTGAAAACCCGCAGCCGGATGGTGAAGCCTGCAATGAATGTAATTCCTGCAAAAGTTTTAACGAAGGCACTTCGCTGAACATACATGAATTAGATGCGGCGAGTAATAATTCTGTTGATGATATAAGAACGCTCGTTGAACAGGTGCGTTTTATGCCACAGGCAGGCAAATACAAAGTCTATATAGTGGATGAGGTGCACATGCTTAGCGCTTCAGCTTTCAACGCTTTCCTGAAAACACTGGAAGAACCGCCACCCTATGCCATTTTTATTTTAGCCACAACAGAGAAACATAAAATCCTGCCTACCATTTTATCGCGTTGCCAGATATTCGATTTCAAGCGTATTACTACTAATGATACGGTCGAACATCTACAGGAGATTGCTGATAAAGAAAATATAAAAGCAGAAAAATCAGCGTTGCAAATCATTGCGCAAAAGAGCGAAGGCTGTATGCGTGACGCCCTGAGTATTCTTGATAAAATTGTAAGCTTCACCAATGGCGAAGTAAATTACCGGAATACGCTTGAGCACCTGAACATCCTGGATGAAGATTACTATTTTAAATTACTCGATAGTTTATTACAGCAGGATATTGGCGCAGCCATGTTACTGTACGATGAAATAAACAGCAAGGGTTTTGAAGGCGATATGGTGCTAAACGGCTTTGCTGAATTTTTGCGTAACCTTTTGGTGAGCAAAAACGCGAAGGCTGCTTCTTTGCTGGAAGTGGTAGAAGGCATGCAGGAAAAATATATCGCCAAAGCCGAACAGGTGAGCATGAGTTACCTGGTGAGCGCACTCAATATTTTAAATGAGTTTGAGATAAATTATAAAATGGCGCGTAATAAAAGGCTGCATGTTGAGCTGGCACTCATTAAATTAAATTATCTGCAGCAGGCACTTGAACTGGTGATTGAAAACGGGAATGTTGTTAAAAAAAAACGGGTTGATGCACCCGTAATCTATAAGAGCAGAACCATTGAACAAACGCCGGGCGCACCGGTAAAAAAAACAGAAGCAAAGGTTATTATTCAGCAGCCGGCAAAAGGAAAAATTGCATCAGCATCTCCACCACAACCTGCTTCAACTAAAGCTGCAAACACAGTTAAAGAACCTTCGGTAAAATATGCTGCTCCTAAAAATACCAATGGCAAAAACCTGTTGGAGGCTTTGCGTGAAAAGGTTGGCGCAGATTATAATGTTGAAGAAGTAAAAGATGCTGAGCCGTTAACACAGGAAAGGCTCAATGAAGTGTGGAATGATTATGCAGCCACGCTGGAAGCACAGCCGAATAAGCACTCTACTTACCAAACATTCAGGATTGCTAAACTGAACGTGGAAACAGATAATCTCTTCACCGTAACCGTTCATGCATTAACCCAGCAAAAATTTGTTGAACAGGAAAAAACATTGCTCTGCGATTTTATACAACGTGCATTTTATAACCGCAGCATTAACTTTAAAATTCTGATTGAAGCAGGCGAAGAAGAAGAAGTACCTATTCATCTTACACTAAACAGCCGCCAGAAATTTGAACGCATTGCTGAAAAATATCCGCTTGTAAGAGAATTAAAAAACAGGCTGAATCTGGATATTGATTATTAGAAAAGAGAAATTGATTGCTTGATAAGATAAGAATCAGGAATTTGGGAAAATAAACCCGTGAACTTTGAAACAACATTCAAGTTTCACGGGTTCGTTTTTAATAACAATTGCGACATCTTACTTTTCAAACACTTCCTCAATTACTTTCCCAACACAACCGCTGGGCATTTGAATATGCAGCATGGCTGCAACTGTTGCCGCAATATCTGTCATATAAGTTTCGCGGTTGGTTTTTCCCTGTTTTACATTCCACCCGTAAAACAATAAAGGAATGTGTGAATCATAAGGGTTCCAGAGGCCATGAGATGTGCCAATACCGGAGCCGCTCACATAGCCAGGTTTTAGTTCAATAAGAATATCTGAACTACGCGGCGGGAAATAAGAATTGCTGAACATTATTTTCTGCACATCGGGCAAAGTTGTGGTGCTTACATTTCTCATGGAAACGGCTCTTGCCACACCCGGCTGAAACTCTGCAAAATCAATGATTGTTCTTTCAACTGCATTCCGGTCGAGATTTAAAGAATCAATCACTTTATGGTTTAAAAGTATCTGGCCATTATACTGGCCTTTCAATAACCTGTCTGATTTATATTTTTCCAGCAACAATTCTTTTAATCCTTTGCCAACAGCAGAGGAGTTAAACGGCCCGCCGGGCAAATTATGTTTTACTGCATAACCCGGGCTGTTGGCGCCTGCATGGTCTGCCGTAAGGAATACAAGGTAATTTCCTTCACCCACCTGTTTGTCAAGAAAAGAAAGAAATCTTCCTAATGTTGAATCAAGCTTTATGTAATCATCCATCTGTTCCCAGGAATCGGGGCCAAATGCATGGCCCACATAATCGGGCGAAGAAAAGCTCACCGCCAAAAAATCTGTAGCACTGCCTTTACCGAGACGCTCATTAATAACGGCAGCTTCTGCCATCGCTTCCAAAAAAGTATTACCATACGGCGTTGAGGTAATCTTTGAATAATCTTTCTGAATATAATCAGTGAGTTTATAAGGAAAATGTGTTTGATCTTTTCCAAAAGGTTTTGCTTCGTAAGGCTGTTCATCTTCTCCCGCATATTCTTTATACATATTTTCAGGCAGGCTTAACGTCCAGTTAAGTTTGTACAGTGAATCCTGCAGGCGGCGGTTGTTAAATGTATTAACCCAGCCTGGCAATTCATTCATGTAATAAGTACTCGTTATAAATTTGCCTGCCTTAGCATTATACCAGTAAGCCGCATTGGCCACATGCCCTGCGGGCAATATAGAACCACGGTCTTTCATAGAAACACCAATTACTTTAGATGCATAATTGGTTGCAATCCTTAATTCATCTGTTATGGTGGTAACAACATTATTGCGTGGGCTCATTTTGCCGGCATCGTCTGAAGCACCAACTGTATTCGCAGAACTGTCTTCCACGCAATACACTTCTTTATCCTGAATATTATCATACCAGTCATTACCAACAATACCATTAATTGCAGGCACCGATCCTGTATATACGCAGGCATGGCCTGCAGCAGTTCAGTGGGCGTATAAGGTATGAATGTATTTTCGGCGCTGAATCCTTTATTCAACATTCTTTTAAAACCACCGGCGTTGCTGTATAAGGGGTAATATTTATACAGGTAATCCCAGCGCATCTGGT
>JAEWBD010000005.1 GCA_023391315.1 Bacteroidota bacterium
CTTCAGCCCCAATCAATTCAGGTTTTTAAAAATTCCTTTCCTTCCTAAAAAAATAAATTATGTAATTAATTACCCTACCACTTATCTGCGTTTGCCATCTTTCCTGAAAAAATATTTTACGAATAAAAAATATGAAAACTTTAAGGCGCGGGGTTTTAAGCTTATGTATTATCAAACCCTTTACATGCCGGGCTTAATAAATTACCTGAAGAAGAATAATATTAAAGTGATATTGCTTTTGCGTGAAAATATTTTGCGCAACGCACTAAGCGATTTGCGGGCTCGTGCCACGGGCATATACCATAACCAGGATGATAATGAAGCACAGCGTTCCGGCATGGCGAAATTGAATGTTGATATAAATACCTTACAACAAAAAATGAATGATATTATACGGCAAAATAAACAATTGGAAAATATTGTAAGCGATATGGATTATATAAAAATCCGCTATGAAGATTTTGCAGAATGGGATGCCACTATGAATAAAATTGCATCGTTCCTGCATGTTTCCCAAACTACAGTAACTGCTGGTGCCAAAAAATTGAACCCTGATGCATTGCAGGATATGATTGAAAATTATACCGAAGTGGAAATGTGGCTTAAGCAAAATAATTATGCCGAGTTTACAGCATAAATCTAATATTTGACATTAAGCTTTTATAAATGAATTGTTAACCGTTCAGGCATAAAAAGGGCCCGGAAAGAATTCCAGGCCCGCTTATTTATTCATCACCTAAAAACGAGAAAACTAATTTAATCCGCCGCCCTGCGTACCTACACGTTTGCTCTCATCTTCTGCACCTGTTTTACGCTGGCGTGCTGCTTTTACCTGGTTGCTGCCAAAGCGGTAAGTAAAGCTTAACCTTAACTGCCGGCTTTCATTGCCGCCCTTTACTTTCAGGTATTGGCCTGCAAAATCGCTTTTGCCAGTCCAGCGGAGCGTTTGAAATATATCCGTCACACTTGCTTTTGCTGTTGCCTTACCTTTAAAAAATGTCTGCTGAATGCCACCATCTACACTCCATAATGCACCGCTTTTAAATGTGCCCTGCCATATAGTTGGCGAAGTATAAAAGCCGCTTACTTCAATCGTTGTTGCCTTTGCCACTTTAAATGTTTGCTGTGCATATACGTTTACAGCAAATACATCAAGGTCTATATTCCTGCCTGCACCAAAATTGGCTTTGTAATGAGAGTAGTAAGAATTCACATTCGCAAACACGCTGTACCATTTATATTGAAAAGGCATACTGATATTCAGGCTTACCAAATCCTGGTCTGCAAGATTTTTCTTTGTAATAAATGCTTTTGATTTATCGGCCGTATCTATAATTTGGGAAAACACATCATTAACGTGGCTGTACGTTAACTTGGTTGTTAACCTGTACCAAAGTGTGTTGGTTAATGAGATGCTGTTAGTGTACTGCGGCCTCAACTGTGTATTACCTTTCTGATAAGTATATTCATCCAGTTTAAATTCAAAAGGATTCAAATCCTGGTAAGCCGGCCTGTCAATTCTTCTGCTGTAAGCAAGGCTCCACTGGTTCTTTGGATTTTTATTGAACGTGATGGCTGCACTTGGAAACAAATCAGTATAATTTCTTTTGAAAGAAGAATCGTAAGGCTGGTAGCCGCCGTTCCAGTTATACCCGTTAGACAAGCCTTTTGAATTGGTGTTTTCTGCACGCAGGCCTGCCTGTATCATAATGCCATTTTTAAACTGGCGGTTATAATTAATATAGGCTGCATTTACATTCTCTTTATAATTAAAATCGTTGCTGCGCAAAGTGTCTAAAAACTTGTCATCTGAATACACATTATACCTTTCAAAATTGTTTACCGATTTTACGTAAGAAAATTTAGCGCCATAACCTAACCTGCCTTTTAAAAAGTTTTGTTCATAATCAGCCTTTACTGAATAGATATCAATCTTTGTTGGCGCTATCATATTATATATGTATTGATTTTGCAGCACTGTGCCGCTTGGATCGTAATAATAATTCGGCTGAAACTGATCGCTCTTAAGATCATAATAGCCATAATCAGCATCAACATTTAACTCATGCCCCGATGTATCGGCAAAATGATAATTAAGATTAGCATTCAGGTTGTTTCTTTTCATGGCACTTGCATTATCAGCCTTCAGAATCTTATTCACATCACCTGTGGGTTTATAAGATATTATTGTATTGCTTTTGTTTGAAACATCTATATCTCCAAGATTGCCATTCACCATTACACCAACTGTATTGCGGTTGTTGATGAAGTAATCCATACCTGCTTTAAAATTGTGGCTTTTATTATCAAAACGCATTTTTGAGTGCTGGTCAAAAACCGTATCCAGCTGAATGCGGTAGAGGTTCATGAAACCTTCATTCCTGTTGTCGTTATAATTATAATTACCAAAAAGATTTACTTTTTTATTACGGTGATTGAGAGAAATGCCGCCGTTATATTTTGGATAAATACCAATATTATAACCGGCATTTACAGAACCATTGGTACCAAAAGATTTATTCTTTTTTAAGCGGATATTAATAATGCCCGCGTTGCCTGCCGCTTCGTATTTGGCGGATGGATTGGTGATTAATTCAATTGATTCTATTTGTGATGACTGCAATGTTTTCAAATAGTTGGCAAGATCTGAACCGGTTAGCGGCGATGGTTTACCATCAATATAAACCTGCACGCCGTTCTTGCCTGCAAGGCTTATATTTTCATCTTTATCCACCACTACGCCGGGAGATTTGCGCAACAGTTCCAAAGCATCGCTTCCCGTTGCATTAATAGTGTTTTCAACATTCAAAATGGTTTTATCTGCCTTTACTTCTACAATTGGTTTTCTTGCAGTAACCACAACATCTTTCAGGTCATTGTTGGCTTTTGAAAGCGAAACGGCAGCAAGGTTTACATCACCGCTGCCTGCCACTTCAAATACCGGCGAATAGCTGGCCGCATAACCAATAAAAGTTGTGTTGGTCAGATATTTTCCTTCCTTAATATTCTGAAACTGGTATTGTCCCGCAGTATTGGTAACTGCAATTTTTACAACGGATGAATCTTTTGCATTCAATAAGGAAATGCTTGCATTGGATAATGTTTTTCCGTCAGCATCTTTTACAACGCCCCTAATATTTTGTGCAAACGTGGTTAGCGATAAAAGTATAAGCGCACTTAGTATTGATAAAATCTTCTTCATAAG
>JAEWBD010000052.1 GCA_023391315.1 Bacteroidota bacterium
GTTTTAGATGCTGCATGCGGCAAAGGCAGGTATAGCGCGGCATTGGCAGAAAAAGGATTTAATACAACAGGTATTGATATTTGTGCAGAATCAATTGCCGAAGCTCAGCACAATGAAGCTGAAAACCTGCATTTTTACCTGCACGATATAAGGCTGCCTTTTTACATCAACTATTTTGATTATGTCTTTAATTTTTTTACAAGCTTTGGTTATTTTAAAACAGCCCGTGAACATAATGATGCCATGCGCACATTAGCCCAAAGCCTTAAGCAGGATGGTTTCCTGGTAATTGATTATCTGAATGTGTATTATACAGAAGAGCACTTGAAACATAACGAAACATTGAAACTTGAAGGCATTGATTTTAATATAGAAAGATGGAGTGACACAAAATATTTTTACAAACACATTCATGTGCACGATGCTGCAAAAAGCATTGATGAAACTTTTACAGAACAGGTTGAAAAATTTTCTTTAGGTGATTTTACAGACATGTTTTCTTACCAGGGATTAATGGTGCAAGACGTTTTTGGCGATTATAACCTGAATACTTATCATGTAAAGAATTCACCAAGGATGATTATGATTGCAAAAAAAATTCACTGACATTGAAATAAATAAAAGCCATGTGGCAAACGATACATAACTGGGATATTCAATTATTCTATAAGATAAATACAGTTTGGACAAACTCATTCCTCGACAGCAATTTTCCATGGTGGCGAGATGCAACTACCTGGTATCCGCTCTACCTGTTTTTATTAATATTTATATTACTGAATTTTGGCTGGCGTGCCTGGACCTGGGTTTTATTTATCATCATTAATGTTACGCTTACTGATCAATTCAGCAGTTCCGTTGTAAAACAATGGGCAATGCGGTTAAGGCCATGCCGCGATCCGGATATGATTGAATATGTGCGCATGCTTTTAAACCATTGCAGCGGTGGCAACAGTTTTCCTTCTTCGCATGCAACCAATCATTTTGGTGCAGCCGTGTTTTTTTTTTGCACCTTAAGAAAATATTGCGGCAACTGGATTTATCTTTTCTTCTTCTGGGCGGCCACGATTAGTTATGGCCAGGTATATGTTGGCGTTCATTATCCAACTGATGTTTTGGCGGGCGCCATAATAGGCAGCATTATCGGTTATTGCGTGGCGCTTATCTATAATAAAAAAATCGGTTTGCCTGCATTAAAATCCCCTGAGGCTTTTGCCCGAAATTTGTAACCTGTTAACATCGTAACACAAATGTTATAGGTAACTACTTATTATTTAGTTTTACAACTCTATATGACTGAAATATTAATTATTCTCGGGCTTATTCTTTTGAATGGAGTTTTTGCTATGGCCGAAATTGCGCTGGTATCTTCACGCAGGGCAAGACTGGAAGCCCAGGCAAACCGGGGCGACAACAGGGCGAAAGAAGCGCTGAAACTCATTAATCATCCAGACACTTTTATTTCCACTATACAAATCGGCATTACCTTAATCGGCATACTTAATGGTATTTTTTCAGGAGAAAATTTAAAAGATGACCTCGTAGCTTTTTTTCAAAAATTTGATTCCACCGCACCTTACAGCAATGGGCTGGCAACAACCGTAATTGTAATTATTGTGACTTATTTTTCATTGGTGCTGGGCGAATTGGTGCCAAAGAAAATAGGGCTAAGCAATCCCGAAAAAATAGCCAAAACACTGGCCGCCCCCATGCGTTTTATTTCCATGATCAGTTATCCCTTTGTGTGGCTGCTCTCCAAATCGGGAAACGTTATTGTGAATCTTTTAAACATCAAGAATAAAGACACCAATGTTACAGAAGATGAAATAAAGGCCATCATACATGAAGGCACGGAACAAGGCACTATAGAAGAAGCAGAGCAGGAGATTATTGAAAGAGTATTTCATTTGAGTGACAGGAATATTACTTCATTGATGACGCACCGCAGCGATATAATCTGGCTTGATTCAAGCCTTACAGTAGATGATGTGCACAAACTGCCCGATGATGAGATTCATAGTGTTTTTCCTTTATGCGACGGTACTATCGATAAAATAAAAGGTATTGTTTCCCTTAAAAATATTATAAATGCAGAACCGGGAACACCATTAAGAGAAGTGATGAGGCCGGGACTGTACGTGCCTGAAAATAATACGGCTTATAAAATACTGGCAAGGTTTAAAGAGCAAAAGTCGCATTATGCATTTATTGTGGATGAATATGGCACATTACAGGGCATAATTACATTGAATGATATTCTTGATGCGCTTGTGGGCGAGGTGCCGCATCTTGATGAAGAACAATATGAGATTATTGAGAGAAAAGACGGAAGCTATTTAATTGATGCGCAGATACCGTTTTATAATTTCTTAAGTTATTTTCATCACACCGATTACCTGCCGGAAACCGAGCTGGATTTTGATACGCTTGCAGGTTTTGTGCTCGAACAACTGGAGCGTATACCGCAGCCCGGCGATGAGCTTGAATGGCAGGGCTTCAGGTTTGAAATTGTAGATATGGATAATAACCGTATTGATAAAATTCTCGTGCATAAATCGCAGGAAGAATTAAAATCAGAGAATGATTAATTTACGCCTGTTGCCCCGTCCCTTACTTTAATTTTTTTCTTCTGATGTTTCTTTTCCCATTCTAATACTTCCGGAGGTTTTTTCTTATTGGCAGCGGCAAGCGAGTCTGCAGGACTTTTAAAAACAGAGGAGTCTTTTGCCGTAACTATCTTTGCTTTTTTTGCAGGAATAAGCTGGTCAATTACATATTCTTCCGTTTTGGTTATCGTCCCGCTTTGCGGATCATAATAAGTCCAGGTGCCATGCCTTACCGTTGATGCATCAACCTTAATAATTTTTAAATCGTATTTATCAGGATTATCAAGATGATAAGCCCTCACCGTATCAGACGGATTTTTAGGATTGGTTGCACGCCAGCTTTCTTCACGTATTAATCCCATCAGGTTATAATAACGGCATATGCCATCTTTATAACCCCATTTGTATTGCTCTTCAGCAGTTACATCGCCCATTAAATTAAAGCGCGTCCAGGCGCCTTCTTTTTTACCATCTTTATAAAAACCTGTTTCCTGGTAGCCGGGTTCTCCATAATTTTCTTCAACCCTGGTTACCCATTTTCCCTGTTTTAAATTCTGAAAATCAGTGCAATTAATGGTATCACCCTTTTCATTTAATTTATAGGTTTTACACTGGCCAAAGGATCCTTGTGATATATGTATTGATATTAAAATAAAAATAACTGCAACCCGCTTCATACCCATAAAACGTTTTTTGTAATGAAAAGTTGTGCAAAAATCATACGCAGAAAAAAGCCCCGCACCAAGGCGGGGCTTTGAGTTTACCACTCTAAAAGAACCCCCAAAGATTTGTTTTTTTCAGGCCGGGCGTAAGGGAACATTAAACACATCAAACAAAGCTTAGTATTTTTATTTCAAGTCTTTTATTATTCCTATATCAATTCCAAAATTGCTGACAGGTATTTTTCCAACACCAAAATTTTTAACCGGGGCCTGGTAATATGGCTCAGCTTTAACACTCCAGCTACCTGCCACTTTCGTTTGGTAACCTCCGCTAAAGGTTACCCCTGAAAAGTATTTAGGCACCGTTAGCGCGCTATATTTTTTCGACATATAACCCTGAACACCATTTTTTGAAACAGCGTATTTATACCGTTCATTATGCGTAATTATTACAGCATTAACGCCTGCTCCAATAAAGAAACTGCTGTTTTTCTTTTGCCAGAAATTATATTTCAGTTTAAGTGGTACGCTCGTTATTTTACTGCTTGCATAAGCCTTTTCAATATCATTCCCCTTTCTAATTTGTAAAAGAGCCGTATCAATATATCTGCCATCACTGTAAAAATCTATTCGCTCTCTTTGCAGGCCTACTTCAATATTAAACCTGTTATTTATTTTATAACCAAGCGCCACACCCAACCTGTAACCTGGCGATGAAGCCCTTTGAAATTTAACACTGGTTAACTCAGGCCCGCCATATGCCACGCCATAAATCCTTTTTTTCAGCTTCAATTTTATTTGGGTTGATTCAGGTGCGTTTGCTGCATCTTCTGCCGCTATTTCATTTTCAGGTTCTTCTTTCTCCATTGCTGGTTCAGCATGGCCCGGCTGCACCGGCATTATGCCTTTATTATATAATGTCCTTTCAGGAAGGTTAAGGTTTGTCATAACTTTAAAACCCTCATTAAAAGAACCGGTATTTATATTAGTGGTATTTCCCAGGATGCTTATTTCCGCCGGTAACAAGTATTCTTTTCCTGCATGCGCAACCTCATTTGCCAGCATAGTTTCTTTAGTTAAAGGTGAAACATCTATATTGCTGGCCTGTATTTCATCTTTTATTGAACCTTTAATAGGTGGTGTTGAGGCCGATGTTGTCTCCTTCTCAATATTATTATTGTTTGTGTTTGTATTGAACCTGTAAACTAATAGTGAACCTGTTATTAGAACCGGCAGCAGGATAATTAAACTGTACTTCCATTTATTTTTTTTTGCGGCCGTTTTTTGTGAAGTTTCAAGTTTTGCTGCAAGATCATCCCAATTGGCTGAATTTGTTTTCAGGGGGTAGCCCTTGGCCGCTTTACGGAATAATTTTTCAAAATCATCGTTATTATACAGCATAACTTTTTTCAGCAAATCTGTTTTCTATAAATCGTTTTAGCTGGGCTTTTGCTTTTGCCAATGCCGACTTTGAAGTACCCTCAGAAATTCCCAGCATATTCGCAATTTCACCATGTGAAAAGCCATCTATAACAAACATATTAAACACCTTCCTGTAAGAGGGTGGCAACCGTTTTATCTCGCAAATCAGTTCTTTATATAATATTTTTTGATCCGCATCATAACGCCTGTCTGTTTGTTCCCATATATATTCCGGAAGTTCTACAACAACAGGTGAATTCTGCAGCTTTCTTAATTCGTCTATCGCTGTATTAATCAGGATGCGTTTCATCCAGCCCATCAGTATCCTTTCCGTATCGGCATCTTCCTTCTTAAGCTTAAACCTTTCAAGGCTGTTAAATATTTTTACAAACCCATCATTCACAACATCCACAGCCTTATCGTATTGATATATATACCTGAATACCGTTTTTAAAGCAAATCCATAGTAATACTCGTAAAATACACGCTGGCTTTTACTGTCCCTTGCAATGCAATCCCTGATTAATTTGTATAAAGATTCCAAATTGTCAAGGATTTATGTTTTTGATAAGAATACGTAACCCAACTAAATATGGTTGCCTGAAAAGATGAAAACAATGGATGGCGTTTGTCATAATAAGGCGTAACGATTAGTGCAGGAATTTAATTACAATGGAAAGGTATTAATTTTTTTGGGTTAGGTATTTAAATTTATTAAGGAGTGTGAAAATCATTTATACTGCTACCATTCCTATTAATTCAAATAAAAAGAGCCCCGATTAAACTGGGGCTCTTAACAGTTTCTGTATATTTTTAAACTTTGGCTTCTTCTTCTTTTTTACCAAACTCGAATTTTATCTTTTGATTTTCTTTGTCAAGATCGGCAATAAGAACATCGCCTTGCTTAATATTCATGTTGAGTATTTCTTCTGCCAGGCTGTCTTCAAGATATTTTTGTATTGCCCTGTGCAAAGGCCTCGCACCGAATTGGACATCATAACCTTTTTCAGCAATAAATTCTTTTGCTTCATCGGTTAAACGCAATGTAAAGCCCATGCTGCTGAGGCGCTTCAATACTCCCTTCATTAAAATATCTATGATTTGGAAGATATTTTCCTTTGTAAGAGCATTAAATATCACCACATCATCAATCCTGTTAAGAAACTCAGGAGAAAAAGTACGCTTTAATGCTTTTTCAATAACGGCTTTATTATTTTCTTCTGCATTTTGAATCCTTGTTGCCGTTGCAAAGCCCACGCCTTCACCAAAATCTTTTAACTGGCGCACGCCAATGTTTGAAGTCATGATGATCAGCGTATTTTTAAAATCCACTTTCCTGCCAAGACCATCCGTAAGCTGGCCATCGTCCAATACCTGTAAAAGGATATTATAGATGTCAGGATGCGCTTTTTCTATTTCATCCAGCAAAATAACACTGTACGGTTTACGGCGTACTTTTTCGGTTAACTGCCCGCCTTCTTCATAACCAACATATCCCGGAGGCGCACCAATTAAACGGCTCACCGTGAATTTCTCCATGTATTCGCTCATATCAATGCGTATTAAAGCATCTTCTGAATCGAACATATACCGCGCAAGTGATCTTGCCAGCTCTGTTTTACCCACACCGGTAGGGCCGAGGAAAATAAAGCTGCCAACCGGCTTTTTTGGATCTTTTAGCCCAACGCGGTTACGCTGAATAGCTTTTACCACTTTTGAAATGGCTTCATCCTGCCCAATAACCATTCCTCTCATATCATCAGACATTTTGCGCAATTTTTCGCTTTCTGCCTGCACCATGCGTTTCACAGGAATACCCGTCATCATGCTTACTACTTCAGCGATGTTTTCTTCATCTATTGGGTAACGTTTATGCTTGCTTTCTTCTTCCCAGTCCGTCTTTGCTTTTTCCAGTTCTTCGCCAAGGCGTTTTTCTGTATCACGTAAAGCAGCCGCTTCTTCAAAACGCTGGCTTTTAACCACGCGGTTCTTTTCAAGCTTTATTTCCTCTATCTGTTTTTCAAGATCAAGAATATTCTGCGGAACATTAATATTTTTTAAATGCACCCTTGCTCCCACTTCATCCAATACATCTATTGCTTTATCAGGCAATAAACGGTCTGTCATGTAACGGTCGCTAAGCTTAACACATGCTTCTATTGCATCGTTGCTGTAAACAACATTGTGATAATCTTCATAACGAGGCTTAATGTTATTCAATATCTGGATGGTTTCATCAACGGTTGGCGGATCAACAATTACTTTTTGAAAACGACGGTCTAAAGCACCATCTTTTTCAATATACATCCGGTATTCATCTAAAGTTGAAGCGCCAATACATTGCAGTTCCCCTCTTGATAAAGCCGGTTTAAAAATATTGCTGGCATCGAGCGACCCACTGGCGCCACCTGCCCCAACTATTGTATGAATTTCATCAATGAAAAGAATTACATCGCGGTTCTTCTCCAGCTCATTCATAATGGCTTTCATTCTTTCCTCAAACTGGCCGCGGTATTTTGTACCTGCTACCAATGCTGCAAGATCGAGACTGATAACGCGCTTGTCATATAAAACCCTGCTTACTTTTCTTTGAACAATGCGTAATGCAAGGCCCTCTACAATAGCGGTTTTACCAACGCCCGGTTCGCCAATTAATATAGGATTATTCTTTTTGCGGCGGCTAAGTATTTGCGAAACCCTTTCAATTTCTTTTTCACGGCCAACTATAGGATCAAGCGCGCCTGTTTCCGCAAGTTTGGTAATATCCCTGCCAAAATTGTCTAATACCGGCGTTTTGCTTTTTGCATTGCCGGTTGTTTTTTTCTGTGCTGATGAATAACCCTGCTTTCTTTCGTCTTCAAAATCATCATCATTCTCTTCGGTGTATTCGCTGCGTGGTTCATTGCTGCGTACAACACCAAGCTCTGTCTTAAATAAATCGTAATCCACGTCGTACTGATTTAAAATTTGTGTAGCAATGTTTTCTTTATTCTTTAAAATAGACAGCATTAAATGCTCTGTTTCAACCAGCGGGCTTTTCAGCGCTTTTGCTTCCAATACAGTTACCCGTATCACTTTTTCTGCCTGCTTGGTTAAAGGAAGGCTGTTAATGTTTGCTATATTTTTACCTGTTTTATCGCGCACGGCGAGTTCAACTTCCTTGCGTAGTTCGTACAGGTCAACGTTTAATTGTTTTAAAATCTTTATTGCTGTATTCTCCCCATCTCTAATCAATCCCAGCAAAAGATGTTCTGTGCCTATGAAATCATTTCCCAATCGTAATGCTTCTTCCCTGCTATAGGATATGATCTCTTTAACCTGGGCGGAAAAGTTGTTATCCATTTAATAGTGTTTGTACAAGTTTAAGAAATATTTTTGAGGTCTGTACTAAATCAATTATGCACAAGTGTTAAAAGATCTAATAGAGAGCAATATGAAATTCAAAATTGATACCAGAGAAAAATTTACGATAATAACGCCGGATTCAGATTTTACTTCTGACAATTTAACAGCGGAATTTAAAGAACTGCTTACTTCGTTCCTGCAACATAAGACAAATCTTGTTATCAACTTGAAGAACGTCGTGACTGTTAAAGAAAATCTTGTTAAAGAATTAGCTGCATGGCAACAACAATTTTATGAGCAGCAGGTTTCATTTGTTGTATGCGAATTGCAATTGCCTGTGCAGGCATTCATAAATCAATTGGATTTAGACAGCGAGTTAAATATCACACCTTCAGAAACCGAGGCCTGGGATATTGTGCAGATGGAAGAAATTGAAAGGGAGTTATTGGGCGACGAATAGTTATTTCTCTTCAACCTAAACTATCAGCGCCACTCAAAATCGAAAGGCAGTCTTGCCTGCGGAATATTAATTGTTTCAGATAACTGCTTTGCTTTTTGCAGAAGCATGTATTGTTGCTGGCCAATTTCTTTTGCCAATGCTTTTTGTTGACCTTCTGCTGAATAAGATTGATCTGTTAATTGCTCAAACCAGCTTTTTTGTTCAGGGTATTCCCTTGTACGGTAATCCGTAATTTTTGCCATGCGTGCTGCACAATTTACGGCGTCCTGCAAAGTTCCGGTGCGGTCCACCAGGCCAATGCCCATAGCGCGGTTGCCAATCCAAACGCGGCCCTGCGCAATACTGTCAACATAAGCGGTGTCCTTTTTACGGCCATCAGCCACACGTGTTTTAAAAGTGGAATAAATAGTATCGATTGAAGCTTGCATGAAATGTTTTTCCGGATCGGTAAGCGGCCTGCTTATGGATCCCAGATCCGCATAAGTCGCGGTTTTTACACCGTCGAATGTTATGCCGAGTTTATTGTTGAAGAAATCTTTCATATTAGCCAAAACACTGAACACGCCAATTGACCCGGTAATGGTTGTTTCATTCGCAAATACAGAGTCCGCAGCGCATGAAATATAATAACCGCCCGATGCTGCATAATCGCCCATGCTTACCACAACAGGTTTTGCTTTTTTTGCCAAAATAATTTCCCGCCATATTGCTTCGCTTGCCATGGCGCTGCCGCCGGGTGAATTTACCCGGAAAACAATAGCTTTTACATCATCATCCAGTCTGGCTTTGCGGATAAGCTTCACAAAATCATCGCTCCCAATCTGGTCTTTGTCCCCCTTTCCATCCACAATATCGCCCTGCGCATAAATAATATTAATCTTTCCGCCACTGCCATTTTTGGTAAAGTTTACAGCTTTTGCATACTTACCAAAAGGGATAAAATTTATATCATCATCCACATCTTTTTTAAGACGTTTTGAAATATCGGCTTTTAATTCATCGTCATATTTTAACCCATCCACCAGGTTATATTTTAATGCGTCATTAGCTGTTTGTACAGCGCCCGAATTAGCAAGATTATGTAAAGTAGCCGTATCGGAATGCCTTGCTTCGGCAGTTCTTATCAATAAATTATTATAAATATCATTCAGCCAGATAGTGGTTTGCAGGCGGTTGGCATCTGTCATTTGCGTTGCCCTCAAAGGCTCAGTTGCGCTTTTAAATTTACCCGCGTAAAAAATTTCCGGTTTAATTTCAAGCTTATCAAGCAGGCCTTTTAAAAATACCATATCAACTGCAAAACCATTCCATTCAACGCCGCCGGCAGGGTTGCAATAAATTCTATCAGCAATTGTAGCCACATAATAGGCGCGTTCGGGAATAACGTTGCCATAAGCAATTATAAACTTGTTGCTCTTTTTAAAATTAATCAAAGCCTGCCTTAATTCTTCGCTTGCAGCGTAGCCATTTTCGTTGTCACCGGCTTTTATATAAATACCTTTTATAGAGGAATCGCTTTTGGCATGATTAATCATGCGTACCACATCGTACAAGCCTGGAACATTATTGGAAGGATTATCAAACAAATTGTTTAAAGGGCTGTTCCTTGCCTGTTCTTCAAACCGCTGGTTTAAGTCGAGCACCAAAACACCATTGTTACCAATATCAGGTTTAGACGGTGAGGTGGCGCTGCCAATGATTGCTGAAAAAGCAAAAAATAAAGCAAGCGCAAACACTATTAATGCTACCAGTGTTGCAAGAAATATCTTAAGAAAACTTCTCATTTTATCTGAATTTACTAACCCTTAAAGTGACTGATTAAACCGGAACAACAAAACTCTGCTTTTTAAGATATAGGGAATGTGCAATTACAGTTCATACATCACGATGCACAAAAATAAAGATATTTGAAGCCATTTACATGCGTATTTATGAATACAGCTTTTTTGCTTACAGGTGGCAATTTGGGCAATCGTTTAGAAAATTTACATGCGGCAGCAAGGCTTATTGAGAAAAATTGCGGCAGCATTAACAGCATCTCTTCTGTTTATCAAACTGCGGCCTGGGGATTTGCGGAACAGCCTGATTTTTATAACCAGGCTTTATCAATTAGTACGGTACTGCAACCAGATGAATTAATGCAATGCCTGCTGGCAATAGAAAGCCAAATGGGCAGGCAGCGCAGTTTTAAAATGGCGCCCCGTATTATTGATATTGATATTTTATTAATAGATGAACTGATTTATAACTCCATAACAGTTGCTATTCCTCACCCACGTTTGGCAGAAAGAAGATTTGTATTAACGCCGCTTGCAGAAATTGCCGGCGATATTATACATCCTGTTTACGAAAAAACCATCAGCGAATTGCTGAAAGAATGTAAAGATGAATTACCTGTGCATAAAATTTCCTTAGAAAAGTAATTGCTGCTTTTAATTTTGAGAGCTGATGCAATACCATTACATAGCTATTGAAGGAAACATCGGCGCAGGCAAAACAACACTGGCACACTTGCTGGCCAAAAAACTAAATGCACGACTTATACTGGAACAGTTTGCCGATAACCCTTTTCTTCCAAAATTTTATGAGAATCCCAAACAAAATGCTTTTCCGCTGGAATTGTTTTTTATGGCAGAAAGGTATAAGCAGCTAAAAGACATGATTCACACCAGCGACCTGTTTCAAAACATTACCGTTTCAGATTATATTTTTACCAAGTGCCTGCTATTTGCAAAAGTGAATTTACCTGAAGAAGAGTTTAGATTATACCAGCGTTTATTCGACATAATGCAGGCACAAATTGTTTTCCCCGATATTTTAATTTACCTGCATTCACCCGTTCAGAAACTGCAGAAAAATATTAAAAAGCGAAACCGCATCTACGAACAGAATATAGCCGATGAGTATTTATTTAATATTCAACAAACCTATACCAGTTATATAAAGCAACATAATATAAAAACCATTTTTGTGGATGCCGTAAATGCTGATTTCTTAAGCAACGAAGAACATTTACAAGCTTTAATGGATGCTTTAAAAACAGAATTTGAAGGCGGGCAGCAATACATTTCTTTATAGCCAATAGCCTGGATTCAGTTTTCCTTAACTAAACTTGTTAAATAACCCAATTCATAATATCTGCCAGCAGCGCAGGTGAAAACTGTTAAATCAAATTTTAGTTTTTTCAGGCTGACAATTTTTCGTCTATTTGCCACTGGCAAAAATTTTGACTAAACTTACTTTCTATTATTAACTATGGAAGAAAAAGATATACAGGAACAAACGAATGCAAATGATGCCGGTTTGGATATTAATGCTGACGAAAATGCAGCCGGCACTAATTACCTGAACGACCCGGTTGAGGAAGAGTCGCAGACAGAAAAACTGAATACCGAACTTCAGGACCAAAAAGACAAATATTTACGCCTTTTTGCTGAATTTGATAATTATCGCAGACGTACGGCAAAAGAAAATGTAGAACTGCGCCAAACCGCAGGTAAAGAAGTAATTATATCACTCCTGGATGTACTGGATGATTGCGAGCGTGCAGAAAAACAACTAGAATCTTCCGGAGACCTGAAGCAATTCAGTGAAGGCGCCTTGCTTATTTTCAACAAACTCAAAAAAGCGTTGGAAAGCAAAGGTTTAAAACCAATGGATAGCCTCAATAAAGACTTTGATGTTGAAAAACAGGAAGCTATTACTGAAATTCCGGCACCGGATAAAAAGCATATAGGTAAAGTAATTGACGAAATTCAAAAAGGCTATTACTTAAACGATAAGATCATTCGCTTCGCAAAAGTTGTAGTAGGCAAATAATAACAGAGATACACAGGTTACATGACAAAAAGAGATTATTACGAAATATTAAGTGTTACAAAAACTGCTTCGGGAGATGAGATAAAGAAAGCTTACCGCAAGGTAGCTATGTTATATCACCCTGACAGAAACCCAGGCAACAAAGAAGCGGAAGAAAAATTTAAAGAAGCTGCTGAAGCTTATGAAGTATTAAGTGATCCGGATAAAAAAGCAAGGTATGACCGCTATGGTCATGCAGCATTTGCACCCGGCAGTGGTGGTTTCAGTGGCAGCCAGAATGTAAATATGGAAGATATCTTCAGCCAGTTTGGAGATATTTTTGGCGATGATATTTTCGGCAGTTTTTTTGGCGGCGGCGGAAGAAGAAGCAGCGGTGCCGGAAGAGGGCATGGCACAAGGGGCAGCAATCTTCGTATAAAGCTTAAGCTTAATTACGAAGAAATGGCCAAGGGTGTTACTAAGAATATTAAGGTAAAAAAATATGTGCCCTGTACCACCTGTGATGGCAGCGGCGCAAAAGATAAAGGCAGTATTCAAACCTGCAGTACCTGCGGTGGCAGCGGCCAGGTGCGAAAAGTTACCAATACATTTTTAGGGCAAATGCAAACGGTAAGCACCTGCCCCACCTGTAACGGCGAAGGTTCTACCATTACCAGTAAATGTTCTGCGTGTAAAGGTGAGGGTCGCGTATATGGCGAAGAAACCGTTAACATTAACATTCCTGCCGGCGTGCAGGAAGGCATGCAGCTTAGCCTGAGTGGCAGAGGAAATGCAGGTGAACGCGGCGGCATGCCCGGCGATTTAATTGTGCTGATTGAAGAAGAAGCACATAAAGAACTGCAACGTGATGGCCTGAATGTAGCTTACGAGCTGCACATTTCTTTTCCTGATGCTGTTTTTGGAACCCAGGTAGAAGTGCCCACCATAGATGGAAGGGCTAAAATAAAAATTCCACCCGGCACACAAAGCGGGAAAATATTCAGGCTGAAAGGCAAGGGTTTTCCTGAAGTGAATGGTTATGGCAGGGGCGATCAGCTTATTCATGTAAATGTCTGGACACCACAGCATGTAACACATGAAGAAAAGGAAATGCTGAACCAGCTAAATGGCAGCCCCAATTTTAAGCCACAGCCTAGTAAAAGTGAAAAAAGCTTTTTTGATAAAGTGAAGGAAGTTTTCTCTTAAAAAAATCAAATACATTTTTATAAAAGCCGCCGGATATTTTCCAGCGGCTTTTATATTGATAAATGTGAATGCCGTCCAAAACAGGGTGATGCTTTATGATCCGTCAGGGCGGAGGAGGACGGGTTTGCTGTTATTGAACGAAGTCGAAATAACAGTTTTACTTTACGTGTTGTATAATTCAATAATAAATTCCGGCTCATTCTTTTAACTGGTAAATCGCCGGAAGGTTTCTGCCGTATCCGTTATAATCCAGGCCAAAACCAACAACAAATTTATCAGGGATTTTAATACCATTATAATGAAGCGGCACATCATAAACAGTAGCATCGGGCTTGTGCAGTAAGGCAGCAATTTTTAATGATGCCGGGTTCATATTATATAATTGCGGTAAAAAATTGTTTAACGTTTTGCCGGTATCAAGAATATCTTCCAGGATAATAACATGCCGGTCTTTCACTTCAACATCAAGGCCTATAGAAGTAATTACATGCCCGGATGAAGTGGTGCCCTTATAAGATGCAAGCTTGATAAAAGAGATTTCGGCAGGAATGGTAAGCCGCTTAAAAAGCTCTGCGGCAAACATGAAAGAACCGTTCAATATGGCAATAAATAAAGGCTGCTTGCCTGCATAGTCTGCATTAATAGCTTCAGCTATCTTCTTTACTGAAACTTCAATATCAGCTTCGCTTAAGTAAGGAGTAAAAGTTTTGTCGAGTACATTAATTTCCTGCATACAGCTACTAGGTTTTAACCGCAAACTAATGCAATCAAAACAGCTTTTTGCCCTGTGTGCGCAATATAATTTTATCGCCTGCCTTCAGGCGGATATCTTTCGGAAGTTTATTATAAGCTAAAAGGCTTTGCAGTTGTATTCCTTCATCCTGGGCAACATCAAAAAGGTTTTCGTTGGGAAGCGCTATATGATAATCTTTGGAACCGCGTTTAGGCTTCCTCTCAATATAAACAAGCATACTCGTTCTTAAAATATCACCGTTATCCAGATCATTAAAAGCGAGCAGCTTTCCATAGGCAATATTGTATTTTTTGGCAATAGCAAGCAGCGAAGCCCCTGCATTTGCATAAATAACTTTTGTTTGATTAATGGAGAAAACACCTTCAGGGTATTTGGCAGTTTTTTCTGTTTTGTCAGCTTCAATATCGTCATTGGCCGATGTGGTTATTGAAACTGCATTAAATGCAAGGTCTTCCTGCATTTTAAAAGGTGCCGCAGCAATTGTAACCTGATGATTTTGCTGTAAGCCCGCTATTGTTATATCCTCAAGGCCATATTTTTCTATAGTATTAATAAGCGAAATAGCATAAACCGGGTTAGTGGCATAACCTGCAGCCTTTAAGCCATAAGCCCAGCTTTTATAATCTGTGGCATCCAAATTAAATAAAGAAGCATAGTTAGGGCGGGTCCTTAGAAAATCAGAATGGTCGCGGTAAGAATCTTCTGCGCAGGAATAACTTCTGAAACACTCATGTTTAACGTCATCATCATGATAAACATAATTGCCCGTCCAGTCTGTTTTGCATTTAATACCAAAATGATTGTTGGACTGTGCTGTAAGGTTAGACTGGCCGGCATTCGATTCCAAAATCCCCTGCGCTAAAGTTATAGAGGCAGGAACGCCCGTGCGTATCATTTCATCAATAGCCAGTTGCCTGTATTGCTGAATGTAGGCAGCAACGGCTTCATTGTTTTGCGCTTTTAAACTGACAATAATGCCAGCAAAAAATAAAACAAGAAGTAGCTTCTTCATCAGTATTTCTTTTTAATCAGCAGCAAACCATCTCTTATTGTTAGTAAAACCTGTTCGGTTCGCTGATCATCTGAAACATGCTTATTAAATTGTGCAATGGCTTTTGCACTTTTATTGTCAATTTTTTCTTCCAGCACCTGGCCGTGAAACAGAACGTTATCAGCCAGGATAAAACCACGTTCACTTAAACGCTGTAAAGTCTCTTCATAGTATGTAATATATGAAGTTTTATCAGCATCTATAAAAACAAGGTCCCATGTATATGGTAATGCTCCTATAATTTCCCTGGCATCACCCTTGTGTAAATGTATTTTATCACGCATGCCTGCCGCTGCAAT